>CACYSH010000018.1 GCA_902776945.1 uncultured Ruminococcus sp. | reverse complement strand
GGCAAGCGGCTTGTTGAGGGCAAAGATTACGAGCTTTCTTACGAAAACGCAGTAGACCCCGGAAAGGCAGCGGTCAATATCACAGGTATCGGAAAATTCACCGGAACCGTTACTGGCGAATATTACGTTACTCCCGCAAAGGTCGAGCTGAACAATGTAACATCTGACACGAGAGGAACCCTCGATGTGAGCTGGACAAACGACGGCATGACGGACGGCTATGAAATACTCCTGTACTCTTCGAGAAGCAGAGGTTTCACAAACACTATCACAAGATTCAAGACAAACGGTGACGAATCCTCAATGAAGATCGCCAACCTGAGAGCCGGCAGCCGCTGCACCGTCTTTATAAGATCGTACAAGATCATAGACGGAAAGCCTGTTTACAGCAAATTCACAGCTTCGCAGTCGGTAACGATAAAGGGATATAATTTCGGATTTAACTGGGGCAGCATTTTCGGCTGGTCGCTCTTCCGCAGCAATCCCTTTAACTGGCTCTGATTCGGGTAGGATTTTCCATGTCCGGCGGTTCCGCGCTTTTTAGGACAGAACCGACACGGCAAGTATAACAAGAGCAAAGGCGGACTTTCCGATCTATCGGCAGTCCGCTTTTTTGTTTTTAATATCGTTTACTATGCTCACGGTTTCCATTTGATTACCTCCCGAAAGTAAGTTACGTTTTCTGTGATTTTATAATATCATATTTTTGTGGAAGTTACAATATGCAGATTACTGTCCGTGGGGGGGGGAGCTACAACCGGACGCTTTGATGTATCTAAATCAACAAAACAGAACGAAATCGTATAATAGACTTCCTCGACCAAATTCACAACAAATCCGCAACAAAGAAGGCTCCGAAAGCGTACTCGTTTATTAATTTTATGCACGGAAATCAATTTTCAAAAATCGCATAACGATATTTGTGAATTTTGTAGGGGCGCTCCTGCGTGAGCGCCCGCGCGCCCGCAAACTGCGCCTTTTGACCAAAAAAAATGGGCGCACACATAGGTGCGCCCCTACAAGACTACCAACATATGGAGCAAAATTGATTTCCGTGAATTTTATGAAAAAGCTATTGAAATTCAGGAAAAAATATGCTACAATAATTATTTGTTAATTGTGCAGGGCAGGGGACAGGTTTTACTATACATTACACCAAGGGAGCATGACTATGAATGAGATCATCACGACGGAGGGCGGCGGCATAACGGCAGGGCAGACCATAACAGAGGAACTGTTCGACCGCTGGACACGATACATCGACGCAAAGCCGCGCACCGTTCAGACATATACCGGCAATATTAAGCATTTTATGCGCTATTTACAGGAAAAAGGCATTTCACAGCCCGCAAGAAAGGACATTTTGGCTTACAGAGATATGCTGAAAGAGAGCCATAAGCCCGCAACGGTGCAGGCTTACATAATGGCTGTCAAGCTGTTTTTTCAGTGGCTGGAGCAGGAAAATATTTACCCCGACATTGCAAGGCACATCAAGGGCGCTAAGATAGGCACCGAACACAAAAAAGATCCCTTGACCGCAAAGCAGGTCGGCAAGGTGCTGAATAACATAAATACCGATACTTTGTCGGGTCTCAGGGACTATGCCGTTATCGCCTTAGCCGTTACGGGAGGGCTTAGAACTATCGAGCTTGCAAGGGCGGATATTGACGATATGCGGACGGTCGGGGACTTTACAGCACTCTTTGTTCTGGGCAAGGGACGCGATGAAAAGAGCGAGCTTGTGAAGGTACCCGAGCAGGTAGAGGAAGCCATAAGAGCCTATCTGACCGCAAGAGGAAAAACAGAAGGCAAAGACCCTTTGTTTGTCAGTCACGCTAACCGAAACAGCGGGCAGAGAATGACTACCCGCAGTATCAGCCGCATAATCAAGAACAGGCTTAAAGCCGCAGGTTATGACAGCGACCGCCTTACCGCGCACAGCCTGAGACATACGGCGGCTACTATCAATCTGCTTAACGGGGCAAGTCTGGAGGAAACTCAGCAGCTGCTGCGGCACACGAGCATCAATACTACCATGATATACGCACACGCGCTCGAAAGAGCAGGAAACAACAGCGAGGAACGCATAGCCGCCGCCATATTCGGATAAAGCAAAGTAAAAAAAGTGAAGGCAAAACCATTGAAAACACGGTGATTTCGTGGTCACATGGGCGAGCATGGCACGAACTTGTTAGCGCAGTCGCCCGTGAATGTCCACAAAACCGCGATTTTACAGCATTTTTAATTAAGTTAGTGCGTATGGAGCAAGCCCCCCTACAAGCCTTGTGATAGTCCAAAAATTGTGCAAATCGACTGCGTTGCTCATTTACAGAACAAAACAGGCGGCACCAAAGCACCGCCTGTCATTCGATCTTTATTTTTCTTTATCGCTGCGTTTCTTTCTGAAAAGCCCTAATAGCAGAAGAGCCGCCGTTCCTATCGAGACGCTTCCTGCGATGCCCGTTGAGGGGTTTTCGCCGGAGGGTGAGGGTGTTGTCCCGCCCCCGCCGTCGGTGGGGTTCGCGCCGCCGTCCGTTAGGTTCGTTCCGCCCGCGTCCGTGCCGCCGGAGGGATTCTTGCCGCCGCCTGTGGAGAGCGCGTCGCCCGGGGAAGGTGCCGCGTCCGTGCCGCCGCCGTTTCCGACAGCGGAGTTATAGGCAACGGGGGTTTTGTCCGGATGTCCTACCTCCACACGCTTCGTTTCGCCCCTGCCCGGATCATTGCCGCTCTGTTCGGAGGGAATTTCTTCTGTTTCGGCGATTATTTCAAGAACCATATCCCCGTAAACTGGGGCGAGCGTGTATAAGCCGTTTTTTACAGCGTCCGTTATGTCCTCGCCGTTCAGGAGCAGTTTAATTATTCGCCTGCCATTCGGGATAAATTCCAGAACGGGCTGCGAAAGTCGCTCTACCGTGAAATCGGTGCCGGACTGCCCGTCAAGCGTTACATCGACAGAGCCTTTTATCATCAGCCTGATGTGGTGGCTTGCAGGCACCTCCGTTGTTATCATCGCTTCGCCCGGGGCGGTATTCGGTTCGGCGGCGCAAACGGTGATCGTATTCGAGCTTAACAAAGAAAAGCACAGCAGAAAGACTGCGATTTTCTTCATGAGATCAGCCCCTTAATTACGATTCGGCTACTGCGATATATGCTTTGTTGTGGTCTACGGGATCATCGGGGGAAACAGCTGCGCCGATGTCGTCCTCTGTGCCTTCGTAAACAACAAGTGTAATACCGTTTTCATCGTCGGTAATTGCGGTAAATACCAAATTGCCGTCCTGTACTTTCAGGTTATCATTGGGACGTACCGTTTCCGCCCAGGTCTTGCCCTCTTCGAAGCGGATATAATGATGTCCGTTTACGGGAACATTCTTGCCTGTCTCGTTATCAAAATATTCATAGCTGAATGCGATGTCCGCTATATCCTCGGGTAATTCCTCATCGTCGGAGGTAACAGTAACATACTCGATGTCGAATGTCACCGTATCGGAATATTTTCCGGCGTATGCCTTGTTCCAGTCGTCCTCGGTTATCTCGATAGTGAGAGCGAACGCCTGACCAACGGTATACATATTCAGCGTCTGTCCGCTCGTTCTGAAAGGCACATAGACCTCGCCCGCGTCGCCCGAAGCGTACTGTGCCGTTATGGTGTAGGGAATTATCTTGGTCTCATCGGCTTCGTTGTTCAGCTCTTCATCGCTGACAACCGTTACCCTTATCTCCTTGCCCGGGTCAAGCCTTGCTTCGGTAAGCTCGACCTTGCCGAAATCGGTCGAGGTGTCGTTGAAATTAACCTTGGTGTCGGCGGGGATAGTCACTATGTAGCTCGGGGCTATCTCGGTTGTGATTATCGCGTCAGCCGACTGGGGGTCGCTCGTTTCGGTTATGGTCGTATCGGCGAAAGCCGTCATGGGAGCCGCCATTACTGCGAATGCGGAAAGTATGCTTATCATTTTTTTCATGGTATTGTCCTCCCTGATGTTTACCCCCGCCCCGCCGTGCGGCGGGGGTGGGGTGGGTTATATGTTAAATGTTAAACAAAGCTGTCGGTAAAGCATTTACCTTGCAAAAAATCACACCGACATTTGGCAGAATGATGTTACCCTTATTAAGTAAGAGTATAGCTTTCCAAATCGTAGTCAACTACCTTATCGCTTACGATAACGCAGGTGAAAAGATGTGTGCTGTCAGCATGCTTCAATTCCTTACCGCTGCATTTGATTATATCTACTGCAGCTACTCCGTTTGACCAATGAGATATGCTCAGAATATCACTGTATCTATTCAGCATATCCTGCCATGTGTCGTCTTCTTCATATTCCAAGATCACCGGATCGATTCCCTCGCCTCGTAATGTTACCGTCAACGGTGTAACCTCCGCCGCATCTTTAACCGCAATGCCGAAGGTCAGCTGTTCGGTGTGCTTGCCCGCGTAGGTCGCGCCTTCCGCTTTCGAGAAGGTCAGCGCTGCCGACTGGTCGCCGTCTTTGGTGTCGAACTCTGCGACTTTGCCGCCTACTTCAACATTCGCGCTGCCTGCGCTTATCGTGTAATTCGCGGTCGAATCGCCTATCTTCGCGTTAAAGGTCGAGCCGCTTTCGGTATTCGATGCCGAATCGAGCGTTACAACGATCTTCGCGCCCTGCTCCAGTTTTACATCGGTCGCGGTAATGTTCTTTGTCTGTGTCTCGGTCGGCGAAAGCTCAACGGCGGCGGGGATAGTAACCGTGTATGTCGGCGAAACATCGTAGGAGACTTCAAGCCCTGCTGAACCCGGCTTGGGGGCGGGCATATTGTCGGGGTCGGGTGCGATAGTCGTATCAGCCGATACGCTCATTGTAATCATTCCCGCGAGTGCGAGAGCGGATAATCCTGCTATAAATTTTTTCATGTTGTGTTCCTCCTTAAAGGCTGCCCCCGCCCCGCCGTGCGGCGGGGGTGGGGTATGTTATATAATCGTATCTTAAATGCTTATGGGTTTATTCTATCGTAATTTTGATGTACTCTATTCCGTAGGCTTTACCTGTAAATGTTACGGTTTCGGCATCGCCTGTCCAAGTTACTTTAGCGCCGTTTACTGTACTCTGTTCATGTGTGCTGTCAAAGGTCAGAGCTTCAACATTTACAGTACCGCTTGAAAATTTGTCGCTGCTTGCATTGGTGTCTGTCGCTGCAAGCTCGATCTTTTTGATCTTATGTCCTGTTGCGGTAAACGTATGTCCTGCATGGGAAGATATCGAAGTCATATTTATATCATAAAGATAACTATTCATCTTAAAATCCGATAAGAAAGTAATACCGTCTTTTGTGAATGTCTCTTTTTCCTTTATCGCTCTGAATGTGTTATAGTCCAATGTTACTTCTTTCAGAGCCGCCGCCGCATCTTCAACCGCAATGCCGAAGGTCAGCTGTTCGGTGTGCTTGCCCGCGTAGGTCGCGCCTGTTGCTTCCGAGAAGGTCAGCGCTGCCGACTGCTCGCCCGCTTGGGTGCCGAACTCCGCGACCTTGCCGCCTACCTCAACGCCCGCGCCGCCTGCGGTTATCGTGTAATTCGCCGTCGAGCTGCCCACCTTCGCGTTAAAGGTCGAGCCGCTTGCGGTATTCGATGCCGAATCGAGCGTTACAACTATCTTTTCGCCCTGCGAAAGCATTACATCTGTTGCGGTAATGGGCTTTTCGGTCACGGCTTCCGCCGAAAGGGTCACTTCGGCGGGGATAACTACCGTATATGTCGGCGAAACATCGTAGGAGACTTCAAGCCCCGCCGAATCGGGCTTGGGATTCGGCAGGTCGTCGGGGTCGGGAACTATCTCAATAGTGCCGTTGCCGTTCACTCTCATAACAAGGTGCAGGGTGCTTTCCTTCTGAATATTGTAATCGGCAAGCGTTCTGTTGTCTTCGAGCTGCTTTCCCGCGAAGATAAGTCTTTGTGTGTCGGGGGGTATGCCTTCTTTGTCCTGAATTTTCGCCTTGACGTTCTCTACCGTGTCGCTCGGTTCAACGTCAAGGGTTATCGTCTTGCCCGTAAGGGTCTTGACGAAAATCTGCATTGCGCTTGCGGTCATGGAGCCAAGAGATGCAAACATCGTCAGCGCCATTCCTGCCGCGAATAATCTTTTTGCTTTCATGGTTCATCACTCCTTCTCGATATAAATGCCGAATACAACGGGATCGCTGTATTTGCCCGCGAACTTCGGTACCTCGTCGGTCTGGAAGCTGACCGTTACGGAGGAGGCTTCTGTCGAGGTTTCGAATCTTGCCACGGCTCTGCCGTTTTCCTTGTCAACCGTGCCGAAGAATCCCGTTGCGGTGTAAGGGAGCGTGTAGTCGCCTTCGCCCTCGTGCGAGAGATTGAACTTGCTTGCGCTTGTCAGGGTAACGATTATAGCGGCGTTTTCTTCAAGGAACACGCCGTCGGCGGTGATGTCGCCCGAGCCTGTGAAGCGTTCGCCGTAATTGCCCGTAAGCTCTACCTTTGCGGGGATAGTCACGGTGTACTGGGGGTTGATCTCGAACTCAACGACCGCGTCGGCGGTCTCGGGGTTCGGGTCGGCGTTAAAGGGGTCGCCGCCAAAGGGTGCGATTACGGTATCGGCGCAAACGCCCATAGTCATAGCCGAGAACATAGTTAATGCAGTAATGCCGCTTATAAGTTTTTTCATGATTTTACCCTCCTTAATGTTTGCCCCGCCCCGCCGTGCGGCGGGGGTGGGGTATGTTGTTTATATGTTTATATGTAGGTCACTTACTGATTAATTAAAATAAACCTCGATCTTGTTTACGCCCCAGTCATTAAAGCAAGTACCGCCCTCATTCGGAGCTGTATACATATAATAGCCATAACTGTATACTGTGAAAGGTGCCTTAGTCAGTTCCGCACTGCCATTCTTGGTATAGAATACCACCTTTTTAATTTCCATATTCGGCTTGGAAGGTGTAACTGTCACGGTGGCATCGTCGCCGTAGAAGAACCAGCCGTCCTTATTATGGTAATTACCGCACCAATCGCCCTTATTGTCAAACGTTACTGTTACTAAACCGGTGTCGATCTTGTCAAAATTAGTATTGTCGTTGTCTTTAAACGGATAATCACTATTTGTAATAGTTACCTTGTTTACAAATACTGTACAAGAAGCAGTCTTATCGCCCGCCTTAGCTGTAATAGTAGCCGTACCGGTTGCAATTGCTGTTACCTTGCCGTTCTGGTCAACGGTTGCAACACTTTCGTCACTTGATGTCCATGTAACAGTCTTGTCAGTAGCATCGTCAGGTTTAACAGTAGCGGTCAAAGTTTCTGTATTTTGTCCGTTTGTGAGCAGTACGATTGATGTCTTATTGAGCGAAACGCCAGTAACCGCTACGGTTGCGGGTTCAACAGTCACCGTGCAAGTCGCGGTCTTGCCGCCTGCGGTTGCGGTAATGGTCGCCGTGCCAGCCGCAACAGGTATTACAACGCCGTCAGCAACGGTCGCAACGCTTGTATCGCTCGATGTCCATGTTACGGTCTTGTCGGTCGCGGTATCGGGCGAAACGGTCGCGGTAAGGGTCGCCGTGTCGCCGCCTGCGGTCAGTCCAAGAGTGGGCTTGTCGAGCGAAATGCCCGTAACGTCTACGGTCGTGGGAGCCGCTTCAACCGCGATAGTAAACGTCAGCGTACCCGTATACTCGCCCGCGTATTTTGCTTTGTTATCCATTTTCGGGAAAGTAAGGGTCTTTGCGCCTGTGTTACCCTCCGCAAACTCCGCCGCCGTGTCGCCCTTAGCAAGAACATTATCGCCTGACTTTACGGTATAAGTAACACTATCGCCGCTGTTAGTTACCTCAAACTTTTCGCTCTCGATCTTTACGGAGAGCTTCGCGCCCTTAGCCAGCTTGAAGGTTTCCGGCTTATCAAGTTTAATATCTGCGGTTACATCTTTGTCGTCCGAAAGGGTAACGTCTGCGGGGATAACGACCGTGTAGCTCGGGTCAACGCTGTATTTAACGTTGGTGTCGGCGCTTGCACCGTTTTCGGTCAGGGAAGTGCCTGCGGGTTCGCCCTCGCCCTCGCCGCCGCGGGCGGACGCGCTTATCGGTGCCATTGCCGAAATCATTGCAAGTGCCATAACTGCCGCTAAAAATCTTCTTGTGTTTTTCATGATTAGTTCCTCCTTAAAATTGTAAAAGTTTTTTACTTTGCTATCAAAACCGTCTCAACATTCGCGCCGTTAAGGGGCGTTCCGCTGTCGAGCGATATTGTCGATATTTTTATGACTGCGGGGTGTTCGCCTGCCGCGAGCGGCTTGGCGAGATGTACGTCATAAATGCAGTCGCCCGGCTTGACGTACTTCGATTCAAAGAGCGTTTCGTCATTCTCCTTCAAGGCTATGACGAACTTGAAATAACAGGGATTTCCTTCGGGGTTCAGCAGAGCCATTTTAACGTCCTGCGTGTCCTTCGCTATCGTGATAGAGGGGTAGCCGGGAATTTTGATACCCACCGCCGAATCATTGCTCTTGTCCTTCGGAAGCTCGCCCGTGTAAGCGCCCGCGTTTTCATCAAGCTCAATATCGGGCTTGCTGCTGTCGGTCTGCGCGACCGTCTCAACAGAGCCGCCCTGCGTTTCCCCCGAGCCTTCCTTCTTATTGGCAAGGTTCAGCCCGACAGCCACGCCCCCCGCCAGCAGCAGCAGGAACAAGACCGCGATTATCACGATAGTTTTCCGTGATATTACAATACCCTTTTTCTGATTCTCATTTTCATTCACCTTGATTACCTCCATTACTTTTCCGGGAATTATATATAATTACTTCCTCAATTTGACTATGTATATATTATACCACAAAAGTGCAACAAAAGCGCAACAAATTTTGCTTCGAAAACGTATTCGATTGTAAACTTTTTGTAAACTTTGCGGCGCTTAGTGAAATTTTTTGGTTAAATATATTGATTTTTGCCCAACCTGACGTTAAAATTTCTGCCGAGTTCCATTCCATAGTAAAATTTACAGACCGTCTAAGAATTATGTATAACTCGTTCCTGAATTTGCCTGTGATTATATTATACCACACAGGGCGCAACAAATCCGCAACAAAAAAAGCCCCGAAAACGTATTCGTTTGTAAACGTTTAGTGAAGTTTATAAGAAGTTTTTGATTTTTGGTTAAATATATTACTTTTATCGGGTTCGGACGGTAGTTTTTGCCCCTGTGTATCGTATACCGAACAGGGCATATTTTGCGAAAAAGACTTGACATTTGCAGCTTTAAAATGTAAATTTTATATCCCCGAAATACCGTGAGAAACAGGCTGCTTTCAGTTAAGCCGAATCGAAAACATAAAAAGGAGGATAATATGACCGATACTTTAAGAAACAAATGTGAGATGTTTGAGCGAAACCGTTCGGCGATCTCAAAGAAGTTTTTATTTGAAAATGCTGCCATGAGCATAGCGGCAGGGCTGATATTTACCGGAGCAGACAAGGAAGCCGATATTGAAAAGCTGACAGAATGCCGCAATATTCTGAACAGGCATACGGGCGTTTTCTCCGAGTACAGGGAAGCTGTAAGGCTGGCTTTGCTCAGTGAAATGGCATTGTCAGATGACGCGGAGCAGTATCTTGAAGATGTCAAGACGACATACAAAAAACTGCATAAGGGACATTTCAGGGATAATTCGTTTATGGTTCTCGCGGCAATGCTGATCTGTAAGCTCGGCAGGCAAACCGACGCTGACGAGGTTGTAAAAAAGCATAACGAAATTATGAAACAAATGGAAAAAGACCACCCGATACTTACGGATTCCGATGATATTTCCTATGTGATACTCCTTGCGCTGTCTGACAGACCGACAGATTCGATACTGAGCGATATGAACGAATGCCTTGATTATCTCAAAAACACCCGCAAAATCAGGATAGGCTCCGACTCCGTTCAGCGGCTAAGTGAAATTCTTGCGCTGACAGGCGGAGACATCAGGGAAAAATGCGACAAGGTTATCAAGCTCTACGATACGCTGCGGCAAAACAAGTCGGCGCTCGTGGACGGATATATTTTTTCATCGTTTGGTATGCTGACAGATATTAATGAAGAACCCGAAAGCATTGTCGGCGAAATTTCAGAGGTCTACGAATATCTGAAAGACAGCAGGGGATTTGATTATAAACCCGACAGCCAGAAGCAGCGCCTTATGGTTGCCGAGCTGCTTGTTGCCGAACACAACGGGACAGGCGCACCAATGGTAAGCAATGTAGTTATCAACAACGCATTCACGATCATTAAAGCCCAGCAGGTAGTAACAATGATTACTGTTATATCAAATGTGGTGTCTGCGATATTAAGCGCCACTGCCGATACTGGCAGTACAGAGCAGCCGGCTGACGGCAACAATCAAAAAGACTGACATTACGGACGGCTCGGATAGAGTGCAGCAAGCTCTCCGAGCCGTCTTTCTTTTTCGGCAGAAAATTTTTTCAATTTTGTGTAACCCCAAAAGGATATTTTTTATTATGACAACCTAACTACGTTCATTTCGCTTATGCAAAATCTTCCAGCTAATTGCACTAAAGTTTCATTTAGTGAAATTAGCTGTCAGCACTTCCCTGTCAGAAAATCATACAAATATACTGTCTTTCCCCCGATTTTTTAATATGTAGGGGCGCACACATGGGTGCGCCCCTACAAGTATTCTAATAAACATAACAAAATTGATTTCCGTGTACTGCAAGTCAAAACGATTGACTTTTTCACGATAACATGATATAATAATATTGTAAGCTCGCCGTTTTTATTTGTGCATTTGACGAACCTGCTCATTTATATAGGTATTCAAAAAAATGTCATATCGCTTTTTAAGGCGAACGATATATAACAGCCACCGGAATATATCCTTAAAAATTGATAAAGAAAACGGATCACAAAGAAACGTTATCCGTTTGGCAGAGTGCGGGACGGCGTTCCGCAAAAAAGACGAAAGGAAGTTATTATGAGAGTACGATTTCATTTGCCGGATTTCGCCGGTCATTTCAGATTCAATCTTATCTTTGCGGAAATGCTGAAACGATGTCCGCAATATTTCCGTGAAGGCGTGGAAATTGCTTCGGTATACGGCAGCTTTCCTCCCTCGCTGTGGAACGGCGGAAGGCTGTGCAGCGGTTACTGTGACAAGAATTTTGTAAAGACCGTTATTGAAGCCTTTAACGAAAGGGGCATACCGCTCAGATTCACTTTTACAAATCCCATGATAGAGAAAAAGCACCTCTATGATGTTTTCTGCAATATGGTAATGGAAACCGCAGATAACGGTCTGAACGAGGTCATTGTTTTTTCTCCGCTTCTTGAGGAATATATAAGAAAAAAATATCCGAATTACAAGCTGACCAGCTCCACCTGCAAGCGTATCACCGACCCCGACGCTTTGTATTCGGAGATTGAAAAGGATTATCATATAGTTGTCATAGACTACGACCTTAATAATAAATTCGATATACTTGAAAAGATACCCGATAAGGATAAATGCGAGCTTCTTGTAAATGCCTGCTGCGATCCCGGCTGCGAAAGGCGTTCCGAGCATTACAGAGTCATCGGCTTACAGCAGATAGAATACGCCGACTACATAAGAAAACACCCGAATACCGACTATTCTGCCGAAAAGCTAAATGAAAAAATCCCTCAGGGAAAGCAGTTCGATAAATGTCCGAGCGTCAACAGAACCATTTTTGATATACAGCAGTTAAGTACGCATATAACTCCCGATGATATATGGAACAAATACGTTCCTATGGGATTCAGCCAGTTTAAGATAGAGGGCAGAACATACGAGACGCTCAATCTGCTTGAACATTATATGTATTATATGGTAAAGCCCGAATGTAAGGATATTGCAAGATTTACGTTTTTAAGACAGCTCCGTGCGAACGGCGTAATAAAGTTCGCTGAATAAAGCGGATTAATTCTTTGCTGACAAAAAGCGCAAAGTAAGAGCAGACCCCTCGCCAGCGTCCGTCACAACTTTGCAAAATCCTTGACAATACACGAAAATGAATTATAAGGATAGCGATAAACAATGATGAAATACGATCATATTGAAAAAGCAGCCGCCCTTTTTACACAGGGATATAATTGCGCACAGTCTGTTTTTGTGGCATTTTCCGATGTCACAGGTATGGACGAAGAACTTTCAAAGCGCATTTCGTCCTCCTTTGGCGGCGGTATGGGACGAATGCGCGAGGTCTGCGGCACCTGCTCTGCAATGTTCATGATCGCCGGCATACTCTACGGCGAAGGAACGGAGACCGATAATTCAATAAAAACCGAGCATTACAAACGAATCCAGTATCTTGCGGAGGAATTTCGCAAAAAGCACGAAACTATCATCTGCCGCGAGCTGCTGAAAGGACTGGAGGTCACAAGCACGCCCACTCCCGAAAAACGCACCGAACAATACTATAAAGTCAGACCGTGTGTGAAATTCGTCAGAACGGCGGCGGAGATACTTGACCGCTATCTCGAAGAAAATCCGCCCGAAAGGTAGCATCCTTATGAAGATAGTCACGCTTGTAGAAAACACCTGCGGTCATGAGGGCTGTATAGCCGAACACGGGCTGTCGCTCTATATCGAGACCAAAAAGCACAAACTTCTGCTCGATACGGGACAAACAGACGCTGTTGTTAAGAATGCGGAGATCCTCGGAATCGACCTGTCCGCAGTTGATACGGTGATACTCAGTCACGGTCATTACGACCATTCGGGCGGTATAATGCCGTTTTCGCAGATAAACCATACCGCGCAGATAATAATGCAGAGAAAAGCCGCCGAGCCGCATTACAACGGCGAAAAATACATCGGCATTGACAAGGCTATACTCGATCTGCCGAATGTGCGGCTGGTCGGCGGCGATGTCCGGCTTGATGACGAGCTGTTCCTTTTCAGCGGGATAAAGGGCAGGCGGTGCTATCCGCAGGGCAATCGTAAGCTGTCGCGAATTGAAAACGGCGGGAAAGTCCCCGATGATTTCGCTCATGAGCAGTGTCTGGTCATCAGGCAGAGCGGGAAAAACCGGCTGCTTTCGGGCTGTTCGCATAACGGAATACTCAATATACTTGACCGCTATCACGAGCTTTTCGGCGGCGAACCCGACTGCGTTATCACCGGATTTCACATGATGAAAAAAGACGGCGAGCATACCGATGAGGAAAAGGCGGTCATTATTCAGACGGCACGGGAGTTATCACAGATGAATACCGTCTTTTACAGCGGTCATTGTACGGGTATCCCCGCATTCGGGCTGATGAAAGAGATCATGGGCGATAAGCTCACAGCTTTGCATAGCGGAGAAGAAGTAAAGATATTGTGAGCCGCAAAGTAGGGAACGGACACGGGATCCAGCGCCCGTGCGCTGGCGAGGGGGTCAACCGCACGATTGCACGAACTCGTTCGTGCCGTTCGCGCTAAGCGAGGAGTCCCCTTGCGGGGTATGGGGCAGAGTTCCATTTGCGCCGCAGGCGCAACCATGCAAAGCCGAAAATAAAACAAAGTCAGGTAATAGCCGCAAGATGAGCGGTCAAAATTAAAAGAGGAAAATGAACTGCAAGCCAGCCTCAGCGAACAATCGTTTGTTAATTTGTGAAAAACAAATGAAATATTGTCATTGTTGGTAAAAAGATGTTGAACTTTAACTAAATATATGGTATAATAGTCTTGTATAGCCAATGGCTGTATAAGACTATTATATTAGGAGGTCTATTATGAGTTTGTTAGACAAAAAGCTGTCTGAACTTCAACCCGGATGTCATGTCCGATTCACCAACCTGGCAGGGCAGGTCATTGAAGGGACAGTTGCCGAAAATGACGGCAAAGAAGCAATTTCCGTGAAAGTTACTTCATTAGCGACGATCAGGTACGATCAAATCGGAATGGTCGATGAGTATGGTCAAGCTCCGCTGTCTGATAAAGAAGTTGCTCCTGTTGATGACCCAGAGCCTTTACCTGTTGAGATAAAGAAGCTGTCCGGCGATAAGGAATCCGTTTCGCGGGCTTACAAGGCAATGGAATTTTCTGAAAAGAAAGCCTTTGAACAGGCTTATAATAAATTCCAGAGCTACTTGCAGAGCCATGATGAATCCAAGTTTGAGGAAGCTATACAGCTGATCTGGGATATTATTAAAGATAACGAATGGGATTTCAATCCCGGAGTTAATCTTATGCTGGCATATATCCAGCTTTCCCACAAGGAATATAGTGCAGCTTCGGAATCATTTTACTATGCGGATAACTGTCGTTATTCGTATTGTGCCGCTTATCAGGGAGCTGATAACAATAATGACAATGGATTGTATCGGCAGGCGGCGGCTTTTTCAGCTATCTATCTGTTATCTGATTCTCCGGCTGAATCGGCAGAAGCCTTTGAGGTGCTAAGAAAATCTTCTGTTATCACAAAAGATATTTCAGGTATGAAGTATGTCCTGGATCATACTTCCTCTGACGAAATAAAGGAAATGCTGTCAAAGAACATTAAAGCGATAGGAAAAGACTATATAAAGCACGATGCTGATTTTTCTGATTCCAAGAAGCTGTTGGAAAGTCTCAAACAGTTTTATCCTTCAGATGAAATTGAGAAAAAAATTACGGATTTTCTTTCAAAAGCCCCTGTAAAGGAAACTAAAAAATCATCTGAAACAGGAAATGCTTCGCCGGAACCCGAACCTGACACTACTAAGGAGTATAAAGGAAAGATAGTTACATATAACTTTCACCAAGAAAAAGGAACGGTCAAGGACGATGACGGCAGAGAATATCCTTTTGAATTGAAGATCATTAAAGATGATTCGCTTCAAAATCAGATCAAAAAGATCTGGTCAAAGCAGTTTGATCCTATCAGCGTAAAGTTTACACTGTCAAAAATCGCCGGCAAGTATGTCGTTTCTTCCATGAAGCGAGGAGCTGAAGATCCTAAGCCTGTTACTTTAGACGGAATCTCAATGGCTTCTGCTAATTATTTGTTCTCAAATAAAGACTACAAAGGCGCTATTGAAATCTATAAAAAGCACATGAATGATAAAAATGATAAGGACAAGGAAGTTGCCTTTTCTCAGGTCGTTATGTGCTACCTTGCCCTCAGCAATGAAAACGAGAATCTCGGTTATTTGGAGGAACTTGGCGCATTTGTTGAAAAATATGTAGGTCAGATAACAAAGACCATGAAAAACCTCGAAGCATTACATCATTTTTACAACAAAACAAATAATTATGAAAAAATGCTGAACACCCTGAACTATCTTATGGAACTCTGCGATCCTACAAGCTATGGCAGAATGCTCAATTATATTACGGGTAAAGAACGCTGCTACCGTTTTATGAAGAATTACAAGTCTGCCATAAGCGAGCTGTTTGACTGGCTTGAAATGGTAAAGCGGAACAAGCTGAAAGATTATTACCCTCAAAGAGCTTCGCTCATATATCCCGAGCTTGCAGATCTGTATTTTGAAACAGAGAACTATGAAGCCTCTGAGAAATATTTAAAACTCAGCAATGAGTCAGAACGTATTATTGCATTAAGGCAGAAGCTCGAAGAAAAAAAAGCGGAGCTTGCTCCCGATGAAAGCGATGATGACAGCTTTGACAATGACGAGGATATGATAGAAGAAGCCATTTCCGAGCCGGAAGAATCGCTCCAGACTGCCTATGAAAAATATACAGATACTGACGGATTTGATGCTTTGGGTATAGACGATACATCGGTTATCACAACCGCTTTCGGTTTTGGTGCAGATAAACTTTACTGTCTCCTGACTTATCTCAACAGCGCTTCGGCAATTTCTGCATCGTCGGAGAAAACAAGAACTGACGAAAACGGAGAAACCGTTTATGTCGGTCAGGCAATAAAGACAGCAGATACTGCCGTTTCATACGCTTTTAACAGTCCCCTTATGGATTCAGAGTATCTCAGCACAGAAATAATAGCTGTTTATGAAGAGGCACAAAAGTATTTGCCGGATACTGCGTCTTCAATGTTTGCGGCATCTGCTCTGTATGCTCTTTTCAATACACCTTCTGTTCCCGATTATGGCATCGGCGACTTTTCGGTTGTTATGGAGAAACACGGACTTGAACAGTACCCTACACTGATTCCTCTGATAAATGA
Organism: uncultured Ruminococcus sp.; assembly: GCA_902776945.1. Lineage (GTDB taxonomy): Bacteria > Bacillota > Clostridia > Oscillospirales > Ruminococcaceae > YE71. The sequence continues at coordinate 35,701 of CACYSH010000018.1, read as the reverse complement.
CCTCGTTTCATTCCGTGAAAACACAGGCTATGGCATGGATTATTTTGCGGGATATAAAACCGGCACTCACGTTCTTGAAGCAATTATCGAGGAAGCAAAGGCTTGCCGTGAATCCGTAGATATGCGAAATGATGTATTTGAAAGTCAGGGACAAGTCCGCAGACTCCGTGAGTTTATGTTCTCGACCGATGACAGCGAACTCAGAGCCTGCCTGAACATCGTTGCCGCAAATGATACCAACAAATATCAATATGTGAAGAACGTAGTTTCCGATTTGTTTATACGCTCCGGGAAAACAGCAACGATTGATAACATTGATATTAAGAAGGTTGATAAGTTCATTGACGGTTTTTGGGATCGTGCAAGAGACGTTATCCTTGATGAAGGCAGACACATTCAAAGACCTCATGACAAGATCAAAGGAAGTAAGCGCAACAACATTGTCATCACGATTCGCCGCATACTGTCATGCGTATGTGACTGGCTTTCTGTTGCCGAACATTCAAGCGGAAATGAAAATAGTTTTGCTTCTTCACAGTATGATAAGCTGGCACCGAAAGTAATAAACGAGCTGAACAGTATAATCAGTTCCTGCACCTCCGCTCTGGACAAGGGATTTGACTGGGGTACGGAAAGCCTGAGAAGAGCCGCCGAAGAGATACTTTCAAAGATGAACGGCACATACAGCAATAAGTCAAGGCGCTATTTCTTCATCGACTTCCTCAAAGGCGAAGATGTTCTGCTTAACGACAGCTATCTTCCCGAAACACAGTCTACTTTCTGCGGCGTACCCGGCTTCAATATTCTTTCCCGAATCAAAAGACACGCCGAAAGAGTTCTTCCCGAACTGCATGAGCGTTTCACGGAAATACTCAGCAACGATGAATCCAAGCATAATTTCCGTTCGGCTCGTCTTATCAGAGCATACGGAGAGGATATGGGCATTAAGGAGATAACCGAGCATACGGATCTTGCACAGTATAACGATTGTCTGAAACAGGCAAGACAGCGCTTTGAGACCAAGAGCCAGTACTTCTATGACGAGCTTAACCTGTGCGAAAACCACGGCACTATCTCCAACATTAACGGAGAAAAAGACAAAATATGGTCTATTGCCGATGACTGGAACCGTATCAGCAAAATAACAGGAGATTACGGCTTCTATGTAAGACTTCTTGAAGTTCTGAGGAATGATATATCTGTCAAGGCTGAGAAGAAGGGCGAACAGCTTATGCGCCAGCTTGACGATATTGCAAGCAATCCTAATTACAACTTTGGTGTGTTCAGCAAGGAAATGATCGAAGCAAAGATAAACGATCAGAACTTTTCGTCTGCTGAGTTCACCATGGGCTGCATACTTCGCGGAGATGTAAATGCAATATCCGACTACTCCAACGAGCCTTTGGGCTACTTTACAGAGTTTATAGAGGAGTATGCGACCAACTCCCGTGCTGTGCGCGGTGCAGGTCGCGACATTGCTGATACTATCTTTGACTATTCGGGCAAAAAGGATCTCGAAAAGGCTCTGCAAGTTCTGACCAACAATGCCCACAAGGAGACCAAGGGCGGTGCAAATCTGCTCAAGAACTGGATCCCGAGAGGCGGCCCCGCAAATACAGAATTGCTGTCCGCACTTCTGACAAGACTTGGCTTTAAGCCTGTTTCTGTTGTCGCTGATGAGAGCATTGATTTTGAAGCATATCATGTTTTCTGCCGCAAGCAGATAGGCAAAGTCAACTATATCCACCATATCCCTGCTTTCGGCTCAAAGAGCGAGACCGAGGGATTCCGTGTGCTTTGCCTTTATGGTACTTATAACTGTGACGCACTTATGGACAAGTTCAGGTCAGCAAATTCAACAGCCGTACACACTCTCGTTCTGCTCGATTTCGCTCTGAATATCGAGGAACGCAGAAGGCTGGCACGAAAGATCAAAGAGGAAAAGACATTCTCCAAAACCTTCATTGTTCTTGACCGTGTTGTTCTGTTCTATCTGGCAAAACATTACGCGGAAAATACTGTTTTAAGAAGATTTCTTGCTGTTACACTCCCCTTCGCATACTATCAGCCGTTCGTTGAGGCATCAAGACAGGATATGCCGCCCGAGCTGTTCACGGGCAGAGAGACCGAACTCACTTCTATCGAATCTCCCGAGGGTGCAAACCTTGTTTACGGCGGCAGACAGCTTGGAAAGAGCGCTCTGCTGAAAATGGCAAGAAAGAACATAGACAGAAACGCTAACGGAGACAGAGCAGTCTTGATCGAGATCAAGGATATGACGGCGGCAGATGCACTCAAAGTAGTCTGCGACAAGCTGATACTTGAAAATATACTTGACGAAAACTGCAAGTGTGAAACATGGAACGAGCTTGCATTACATATCCACAAACGACTGATGAACGACGACCCTGAAAAGCGCATCAACTACTTTCTCCTTATGCTCGATGAAGCCGATACCTTTATCGCAACAAGCGGTGTAACCGAAGATCAGCCGATCACTGCTTTGAAAAATCTGCCTTCCGACAGATTCAAGCTCGTTATGGCAGGTCTGCATAATCTCAGCCGGTATAACAGAGAGTCAATGCACCTTAATTCAAATCTGATACACCTTACGCCGATCACTATCAAGCAGTTCCGCCGTGAAGAAGCTACAAAGCTCCTGACCAGAATACTTGCTTACCTCGGTTTCAAATTCAATCAGAAGATCATTGACAGTATTCTTGCTTCTACATACAATTATCCCGGTCTGATACAGTTCTACTGTCAGAAGCTGCTTGAAGCGATGAAGAATGATGATTACGCAGGATATAACGAATCCACCACCCCGACATACGAAGTTACGGAGAGCCATTACAAAAAGGTACTTTCAGACAAGGCTTTCACCGAGCTTGTAGATCAGAAGTTTGAAGCTACGTTATTCACGGAGGAAGAGGGACACAGCAACTATCATATCATAGCGCTCATTATAGCGTATCTGTACTACGCAGAGCCGAACGATAAGGGCTACACCGAAGCCGATCTGCTGAGAATCGCTGAGGAATACCATATAAACCGTGTTATTTCTCTTAAACCCGAACAGCGGTCTGAGATACTTAAAGAAATGTGTGATCTGAATGTTATTACAGACATGGAAGGAAACTACCGCTTTGCAACAGACGGTTTCCGTAAGTACCTCGGCAATCAGGATAAGATCGAAAAGAGTTTGGGCGAATACTTTGAGGAGGCTGTAACAGCATGACAGGTGAACTTTGGTGGCACAGGCTTGTCAACTCTGCAAGATTTATTGATGACCTGAAAGACAAACTGGCTGATGACAAGTCTGTTCTGCTCCTTTTTGACACGGAAATTCCGTGGGCGGAAATAATGACCGAGACGCTTCAGCAAAAGCTCGAAGATGCCAACGACAACAGGACATTTGATGTGCTTGATGTCTCAAACGAGACTTCTCCGGGCACTTATCTCATGGAACGCTATTGCAGCAAAGAGGAGCGAATAAAATACTGGCCTACCACACACGGCAGTCCCGAAAAGTTCCTTGCACAGAACGAAGTAACCCCTTTAAATAAACGCTATGTTTGCCTTACGGGTATAAAAGCAGAAAATGCTTCAAAATGGGTGGATTCCGTTGCCGAATACCTTGAAAGCTGTAAAGAGGGCGATGAACACGGCGTTTTCATAATCATATTGAAGGGCGTGAACGTGCCGGATTCGAAGTATCTGATAAAATTCAGGTATGACGATTATGTAACGGACTACGACTGCATGATGCTTTGTCTGACATTGGTATCCGACCTTAAATGCAGCAAAGCCGAAAAGATGTATCTATGCGAGGTTGCAAGCAATATTGCACACAACAACGCCCCGCTTGCGGCAATGCTCGCATCAAGAAGAATTGACTTGATACAAAATCCATACGAAACAACAGCCATAGTTTTCGAGGAGAATGAAGTCAAGGTCACGAATCTGAAAGAGCGAGTCGGTATGGCAGTATGGGAAGCGCAGATAAAGCTGGTATTTCCCAAAATCGAGAATTTCCGGGCAGATCTTATCAGAAAATACGAGAAAAAGATCTCATGCTATCTTCCTATCAAAAGCTCAAACAATGACATTGTGGACAAAGCCTCTGATTTGGAGATCGGGCAGCTGTTCTTTATCTGCAAAGCAAACCGTTCTCAAAAAGTCATTGACTTGTCGGAATATGAAATGCTAAAGAAAATGCGTGATGTGCGAAATACGCTGGCACATTGGGAAGCATTATCGTATGAACAGTTGAAGGGTATAAACGTAATATAAAACAGAAAAGCGGAAGTTCATGTTACAGAACTTCCGCTTTATAGTAAACGACAGAATAAATTGCACATCACAAAACCCACCAAACACGCAAAACAAAGACTTTTGGTTTGCCTTCATAAAAAGCGGAGAACCTTTTGGCTCTCCGCTTTGTTTACATATAAGGCAAGCTATCCGATGACAAACTCTGCGCGATATAAGTGTGTGTTTGCTTAACAGGCAAATGTAAAAGGAAGTCATCAAAACACGCACAGAACGCCTGCCCCTATCCGAATGACCCGCAAATGCCTTTAAAAAGCCGGCGGGATTTATTATCAAATACGGCAGGCAATCCGATAACTATACTTGTAAGGTTCTATTCGCTCCTAAAAACAAGCAATCTCTGGTAAGGAGCGACATAGCGTGCAAAGAGTAAAAGTAGGTTATCAAAAATTCGAACCTTAACAAACGCCTGCCATATATATTATATCATATTATCGTGAAAAAGTCAACCCTCCATGAAGAAATTATTATCTGTAACGCTGACCTCGTTATCCTCCGACGGCTTGCCCATAACAAGAACGATCTCCGCGTCCTCAGCAGAGGAAACGACCTCGCATTTCTGCGCGTCAAGTAAAGCATCAATATACTCTCTCAGCGAGAAATTGACGTTCCTTTCCTTAGTGCTGTATGTATCGTAATCGTCGGCAGGCGTTCCTTCAAAGACTATAACTCTGTTCTGAACGTCCACATATCCATAGTTAATGGTTCTCGCCTTGCCCGTCAGGTAGTGGCAGTAGAAACAGTTCTTCGGATCGTAGAGATTTACCTCCTCGCCCGTCTGATTTACCGCCATAGCGCCGACAAAGCACTCTTCTATCTCGCCGAAGGAATCACGACCGCTGAATATATTGATATTTGCGGATACGCTGGAAAGGCAGTTCTTTCCCTCCTTAAGGTCAATATCTATATACTCGGCGGAATCGCTGTCGGTCATATCGCCGCTGAATACCAGCGTACCGCAGCGGAAATTGGTATTCCAGCCGATATAAATATTCTCTCCGTCAACACCGACAGCCGCGCCGTGCAGGTCAATGTCTACTCTCTGCTTGTCGTTCCAGTATACAAAGAAGCGTATTCTCTCGACGTTCTCGGGTATTTTGTACGCAATTCCCGAACGGATATATCCGCCCTCTTCGGACTTGTCATTTATCCTTATCGACGACAGATTAAGGTCAAATTCACTGTCATTGACATATACCTTCTTTCCGAAAAGCACGGTCTCATTCGCGGCAAGCCTTGCCGACAGCGCCGCTTTGAGTATAGGCAGCAGCTGTTTAGCCTCCAGGTATTCTTCCTCTCTTCTCCATTCATTCCACTTGCGTGAAAAGAAGTTGACAAGGCTTACCAGCGTCTGAGTTTTAAGCTCCCCTGCCCCGGGCATCAGATTGTCGCGCAGCTCCTCTGCCTTATAGCCCTTTCTCAGCAGATAGCGGAGATTCCTGAGCATTATTCCGGGTCTTTCCGCGTAAAAGCCGATCGCTTCGGGACTTCTTATCTCCGCCAGATACTTGGCTCTCGATTCCCACGAACGCATCTCGCCGTTTCTGAAAGCCGCCACCGCCTGCCTGAACTCCTCTTTCCTGCTGTACTCATTGAAATCAATGAATTTAAGCATAAGGCAGGTTCTTTCGCCCTTCTTGTTGGAAAGAATAAGGTTCGACTTGAAATCGGCGATAGGATAGCTTTCAAGCAGCTTGACGATAAGCCTTTTCTGCGAAGTCCTGAAATGGAATCCCACCCTTGTGAGCGCGTAGTCCATACACTTCCATACGTCGCCCGTATGCTGGCAGATCGCACGCAGAACAGCGAGCTTATCCTGCTGCGGTAGCTCCTCCGAGCATAAAACCACGTTGAACACATCGAGCAGATTCTGCTTGAAGGTCACTTTTACGCCCGCGATCTGCTCGAACGTAAGGTTTTTCAGGCATTCAAGCACCATCATTTTCTGCTTGTTATCCATGCGTTCGGTTCTGCCGAGTATACGTTTATAAGGCAGGATATACTGCTTATCCGCGTCCACAAGCCCGATCACCTTTGAAGCGATCAGCTGATCGTCATAGAGAACCTTTTCGGATTCCTCCACCTCAGGCACCCAGCCCTTTGTTACCTTCATGCCCGTGAACTGTTCAACGCCGTAGGTAGAAAGGTAGTGCAGCATCTGGTGGAACCTGAACACCGCTATGTCTATCTCCATTACCTGATTCGGGAAATTCGGGTACATGGGCTTTGCCTTTACCTCGCCGACGCAGGACTTGACCAGCTCATAAAAGCCGTCAAGATCGGGCGATTTTGCAAGCTCGGCTATATCCTTCGGCGATAAGGTATATCCTAAATTTATAAGCTCTTCGTTTGCCGTAACAGCCTTTACAAGGTTCTGTTCTTCGGTTTCAGCCGAACTGTCAAAATGTATCGGAACAAGTCTCAGCTCGGAAAAAAGTAACTGTATGTAATTCATTGTGATTTCCTCCATATTAGCTCATGTCCGCTGTAAAGGTTCATTTTTTCCTTGCAGACCTGTTTTTTATTGGTTTTGTTTGATCTCTTGTTTCTGTAATTATTATAGCACATACAGAAAAAAATGTCATTCAAAATTTTCTGCATACCTTAGCAAAGCCTACAAAAAATGCAAAGTGAGGACAGACACGGGATCCAGCGCCCGTGCGCTGGCGAGGAACCCCCTTGCGGGGTATGGAGCAGCGCCCCATATGCGCCGCAGACGCATAATAGACAGCCGCCGACAAAGCAAAGTTGGGTAATAGCCGCAAACCGACCGACAAAAAATAAAATCGGCAATTTCAAAAAATTCTAACAAAAACAAACAAAGTAATAAAATCAGCAAAACAGAGCGAAAACAAAGAAATTGCCGATTTTCGCACAAAAGAAACACGGGGCATACGATTTCATAACATCAAGAATAATCATGCAGAGTTGAGACAACTCCCCTGCCCTACAATAAATGTCAAAAAATCAATGTAATTTACTGTATTTGGGATAATTGCATTGTGCCTCTTGCGGAAACGGCGTTTTTGTGATATAATATTGTAAACTATAAATGCGCGGTTCTGCTTCGGTAAGAGCGTGCTGAACCGCGCAGTTTATTTGTTTCCGTACTATTTTGCTGATTTATTCATTTTGTTCGTTTTTGTTAGATTTTCTTTAAATTACCAATTTTTAATTTTGGACTTAACGGCTTCTCTTTTACCGTTAGTTTGCGAATGCCGACAGCTTCTTTTTGGGAAGACCCTTTGCATGAACAAGTTCGTGCAAAAAGAAGGGTTATCCCCTGCACGAACTTGTTCGTGCAAACCCCTTCCTAAGACTTTTGGTATACCCGCGCTTTGCATGATCGGCAGGTCTGTGCAAATTGACGGCATTGCTCATTTATAGATAAAAAAGTATTGTAAATACTGCCGATCTATGCTATAATATCATTACAAAACCGAAAAGGAGGTCTTTCAATGAACACAATAAAGATAATGAAAACAGGTATAACCGACCTTACCACCGATGCGGTTGTCAACGCCGCGAACGAGGGTTTATGGGCAGGCAGCGGCGTATGCGGAGCGATATTCGCGGCGGCAGGGTACGAAAATCTGCAAGCCGCCTGCAACGAGATCGGTCATTGCGACACAGGCTCGGCGGTCATCACGCCGGGATTCAGGCTCAAAGCAAAATACATTATCCACGCGGTCGGCCCGATGTGGCGCGGCGGCAATAACAACGAACCGCAGCTGCTTTACGGCGCATACTACACATCGCTGACGCTTGCCAAAGAAAACGGCTGCCGCTCGATAGGCTTCCCGCTTATCTCGGCGGGGATTTACGGCTATCCAAAGGACAAGGCATGGGAAAGGGCTTTGCAGGCTTGCGGGGATTTCTTCAAGCAGAATCCCGAAACGGATATGCAGGTAGTGTTTGCGGTGCTGGACGATAGTATTCTTTCGCTCGGCAGACAGGCGCTTGAAAATATCGCGCCCGAATACAAGGCGGTGCAATGACATGAAAATAGCGGTAATGACATTCAGGCTGCACGCCCCGTGGGTACACAGCCTGAAAGAAAAAAGAATGATCGTAAAAAGCATCGTGGCAAAGCTGCAAAACCGCTTTCACGTTTCGGCAGCGGAGACCGACGAGCAGGACACTCACCAGATCGCCGTGATCGGCGTTGCTGCGATAGTGCCGAACAACGCCCTCGCCGACAGCGTAATGGACGAAATATCACAGTTTGTCGAGGGAAACACCGAAGCGGAGATCCTTGACGAGACCCGCGAGATAAGATAAGGAGGAACCCTTATGCTGAAAATATACTGCTACAACAAATGCACCACCTGCAAAAAAGCGCTGAAATGGCTCGATAACAATGGTATAGCCTATGAGCTTACAGACATCAAGACCGACCACCCCGACGAGGCTTCACTCCGCGAGTATCACAAGTTAAGCGGACTGCCGCTGAAACGCTTTTTCAACACGAGCGGCATTCAGTACCGCGAAATGGAACTGTCAAAAAAGCTGCCCGAAATGAGCGAGGACGAACAGTTCGCACTGCTTGCAACGGACGGTATGCTCGTAAAGCGCCCGCTTGTGATCGGAGACGGGTTCGTGCTGGTGGGGTTCAGAGAGGAGGAATGGAAAGAAAAATTACTGAAAAAATAGTATGATATGAGGTGAAATATCTTGAAAGTGTTCATATACTGTGATGAAAATGGTCATCAGGTAGATTATGACAATTTTTCCGCACAATACGGATTTGACGAAATGGGCTTTGAAATAATACCGTTCCACTATCACGAGGAGCTTGTTCAAAAGCACAACCCCGAAGATGTCATTATAGGCGGGATAGGTATGGTAAAACGCAGGCTTAAAGAGTTGGAGCTTGAAATGCCCGACATTGATTATCCCGATTCGCTTGAAAAGTATTATGGAAGAAAGATATGGAAATCAAAGATCAACACCGTTAATTCTTCTCCCGAAATGTGGCCTGTATTTGTTAAGCCTGTCAGCAATAAAAGATTTGTAGGGCGTGTGATAAACACAACAAAAGACCTTATCGGCTGCGGAAGCTGTTATGATAACGCGGATATATATTGCAGTGAACCGGTCGGATTTGTGAGCGAATACCGTTGCTTTGTTCGTTACGAAAAAATAATAGACGTAAGAAAATACAAGGGAGACTGGCGCTTGGCTCCGAACCACAGAATCATTGAACAATGTGTAAGCAGTTATACCGATGCACCAAAAGGATATGCTCTCGATTTTGGTGTTACAGATGATAACAGAACTCTGCTTATCGAAGTGAACGCAACAATTTGTATAGGCTCATATGGACTTGATTCCGTATATTATGCCAAACTTCTTTCGGCACGCTGGGCGGAACTTACGGGAACGGAGGACGAATGCGCGTTTGATATATAGCATAAATAATTAATGCTGTCAACTTGTACAAAGCCCACGCCCCACGCAAAGCAAGGGACGGACATCGGATTCAGCGCCCGTGTCCGTCCTCACTTTGCGTTTTCGGTATCCATTGCTTCCTGCTCCAACTTACAATTATTTTCCAGCATAAACTTTACAGTATCGGAAAACTCGCTGTCCAGCAGATTTTTCAGCCTTTTTATATCATTCTCCGTCAAAGGCTTTGTAAGATCGGCATATTGCTGTAATTCCGATATTCCCATACGATACGGTTTAAAAGGAACCCCTGTCTTTGCTCTCAGATGAAGAAGGATATAGAATCCGCCCGCGTCAATATCGCCGAAGTGACAATACTCCACATCAGGATTATCATGATACATTTTCATTATAAAATCTCTTCTGTGAGAATTATGATACCCGCCGAGATACACGGCGAAAGTATCCTTCCTACAAAAAGCATTGAATGTCGTGAGATTTTCTATCGTGACAACTCTCTTTCCCGTTATCTTTATGCTGTCTGTTTTCGGCAGCAGTTCAGAGGACAAAGCAATGTCTCCGTCAAGCCGCGAGAGGTCTATTTTCTGTCCGTTTACGACTATCTCGGCGCTGCCCTTGAAATAAACATGACCGGGATTTTTTATAATGTTCAGGTCTTCAAGAACAGTTTCTTCACCGGGAAAATCTCCGTACTGAAAAAGCAGCCTTCTGACCTTCCCTATTATGGATTCAAAAGCCTTTGAATCGCCGAACACCCTGACGGAAAAATCCCTGATAAAGGTTTCGTCTTTTACGTCATATATAACAGATACAGCTTTGAGTATATTTTCGTATTCCGAAAGATCGCCGTCGAAAAATTCCGCTTTTTTATTCTGCGAAAGCCGTTCCTTCTGCGTATTGCAAAAAACTGTCAGCAGTTCATTTCTGCCGGAATACCTGTCAAGCATTTCAATCAGCTTTTCGTTGATGTCGGCTTTTGGTATCCTTGAAATGTATTTGTATACGCTGTCAAGCAACTGCGTGTTAAGACATACGGAATCAATGATACCGTTCTTTTTTCTTTTGGCGGTTATAAATCCGCGCTGTTCAAGCTCCGCTGTCGTTTCATTCAAATCTTTCAGCAGTTCATATTCCGCTTCGTCCCCGTATTTCGGATACAGCTTTGTGAGCTTCACAGAAAAGCTCTGCACATTTTTGTTATCGCCCGTAAAGCTCTTGCTTCGCTCGTATTTGTCAAGAAGACAGCTCAATATGGTCTTCTCATATTTCGTCATAGGAAAATTCCTCCGCGAAGCTGTTATGGTCGGCTTCGGTATAGATCATAATGATATTGTCCGCCTTTTCTCCTATCAGTTCAAGCCTTGTCGTCGGAGCGGCAAGGATCACCTGCAAGCCCTGCATTTTAAAGAAATCAAGCATACTTTTTATACGTTCCTCGTCCATTTTGTCAAAGGCTTCGTCAAGCATGATAACTCTTATCGTTTCGCCTATGCTGTAAAGCCTTACAAATGACGCGGCTATTGCGACATAATACGGAGTCTGAGTCTCGCCGCCGCTTTTCTCGCGGTATATCTTTGAAAACTTCTGCGTTTTTCCGTCCTTTGAAACAATTTCTATGTCGTAATCAAGGTAACTGCGGTAATCGGTATATTCATTGATAACATCATTCCCGTGTTCATCGGAAACCGTCAGCTTTAAAAACAGCTCATTCATCTCGTCGTGATATTCTTTGTCAAACTGCGTTGAGAACAGATTAAGCCCGCCGAGATTGAAATCCGACATTATCATTTCGTACAGCTTCTTTTTCCTCTTGTCAGGAGACCAGTCAAAGCGGTAAGAATCATTACCGTAGTAGATAGGCTTGAGCGTTTTGTTAAGCTCCTTGAACTGGAAATTTGCCTTCTCGATACTTTCACGCATTTTTGCAAGAAAACTCTCTTTGAACTCCGTTTCACAGTTGTTCCTTATCACCCTGAGCTTTTCCTCATAGCTGATAAGATCGTGCTTTGTTAGCAGCTCCGATTCCTTCATATATGCGGGTAACATTTCCAATCCCGTGCCAAGCTCTCCGTTTTTATATTTCGTTTGAAGAGCTGTCAGCGCAAGTATCTTATCTGTTCTGCCCGTTTCAAGAGCCTTTCTTCTCGGCTGATAGTTTACAAATATTGTATCAGCGGATTTTGTTTTGTTATGCTCATCATACTTTTTTCTCGCTTCCGCAAGTGCGGATTCGTTGCCGCGGCTCAGTTCCTCTATCTGTTCCTGCAAAGAGATATTCGCGCTTTTCAACTGCTCTATCTCGTCCGCGAGCCTTTCGATCACAAATTTGCCGCGATTTATTTTTTCCTCAATAGCTTTCTGCTCTGCCCTTTTCGCCGCAAGCTCCACGCCTATACGTTCGGCTTCCATTTGTAATTGCAGGTATGTCGGATCATTTTCCGCTTCCCGCAGCTTTGAACCGAGTGCAGCGATCTCGGCGGTTATCTGCTTTCTCCTTACAGGCGCATCGAGAACTCCCTTCAATATCTCAAAATTACAGCTTCTGACAGCCCTTGCGGCAGCTTCAAGCTCTGTTTTTCGGGATTCGAGAGCTTTTTTCCGCTGTGTTTTTTCCTGATACTCGGCTTTTTTGATCTTCAGCTGCTGTGCAAGCGCATACTTACCGATATACGGCATACGGTACGTTTCCGGGTTTATCTTTCTGAGCGCCTTGCCTTGATACAGCATACACCCCTGCGTTATTGATATACTGTGTTCTTTCAGCTGCGAAACGCTTTCGCACATGGTAACTCTGCCGAGCAGATAGCATACATAAGCACTCGCATAGATATTCTCGCTAACGACAACGCACGCAAGGCTGTTCTCATCGGGAACAGCGTCCGTTTTCAGCTTTGAAGTATTCACTACCGCCGCCGTGTGTATTTTTGCTTTATATCTGTCATAGACCTCTGCCGCAATATCGTAATACTGCGGCTCAACTATAATATGGAATCTCTGCGTGTTCAGATAGCCCTCGACTGCGTTCTGCCATTTGCTGTCAGAAATTTCGAGCAGATCGGCAAGTATCCTCGCTTCCGATGAAATGCCCCTCGCTTCAAACTCGCGTTCTATCGCCTCTTTCAGCATCAACACATTGCGGTCATAGGTGATCTTGTTCCGTTCAAGGTCTTTTATCTCCGCCGAGAGCTTTTCTGTCGCTTTCGTCAGGGAATCAAGCTCTGTGCGGATCTCGGCGAGCTTGTTTTGTATGATCTCGCCCGTATCGGAAAAGCTCTTTTCCATGTCGGCAACTGCGGCGTTTCTTTGCGGAACTTCGGCAGTATCGCTCTCCAGCAGCGCAAGACTGTCGGCATTTGCCGCAGTATACCCCGAAACGAATTTCAAGGCACCTCGTATTCTTTTCAGCTGCTCTTTAAGCTGTTTTTCATTTTCTGCGATTATACTGCTGTCCTTCTTTTTATTGCTTATCTCGTTTTTTATGGAATTGATAAGCAGCGCCGTTTCGCCCGAATTAAGCGAAGCAAGTATATTTGTATTCCGCTGCTGCAAGCTGTTTATATCTGCGTCAAGAGCGTCGGCTGATTTGGTATTCTGGGATATTTCCTGCTCTGCGATCGCCGTTTGTCTTTCCTTCTCGGAAACATCCGCCTTTTTTGCTTCGGTATCGGCTATTTTGATAAGTATATCAATAACAAGTATCTGCTCTTCGATAGCGAGTATATCATCGTATGTTTTTCGGATAGCTTCAAGCTCCGACACCTGTTTTTTCACTTCTTCCCAAAGGAGCTGCATCTCTTTCAGGCTTCTGATGTTCTCCCGGAGCGCTTCGATGTCAATATTCTTTTCCGGCAGAATGAACTGTGAAACGAAGCTCTTTACGTCCTTCATCGGCTTGAACGCCAGCGACTTTGACAATAGTTCGGCGTAGTTGTCGGGCAGATGTCCGAGACGTGTCTTGAATCTGTCCTTTGCGGCAGTAGTCTGCTGAATGAACGAGACTTTCTTTCCCTTGTTTCTGAACTGCTCGTCCTTTGAGGGCTTGTTATCTGTAATAAAAGAAAGCCCGTCAAGAGTGCCTTCCTCGCAGAACCACTTTTTCTTTACATCGCTTTCAAGGTCGGGTGAATCTATCTTAACGCCAAGCACAAAATATCTCTCTTTCGCTTCCTCGTATACCTCAAGTGCGATATATGAGATAACTGCCCCTTTGCGTATATATTCACTTCCCTCCTCTCCTGTCTTTCCTCTTACATAGCTTCGAAGGTTTCGTTTGCTGTCGGTATTTGCGGCGATATTGAATTTTCTGCTGTTTGTCGTAAGTACAAGCTGTATCGCGTCAAGCACGGTGGATTTTCCGGCACCATTCTCCCCCGAAAACAGATTGATATTTTTGAAGGTTATGGTCTCATTATTGAAATAATGCCAGTTTATAAGTCTCAGCTTAGTCAGCGTCTTCTTCGTCTGCATTTACGTCAGATTCACCTCCGTTTACATACTTGTCCAGCTTGTCCTTTGATTCCTCATACACTTTATTCAGATCGCTTACATCAAAAGCAAGTATCACAGTTGTTGTCAAACTCGTATTCTATCCAGCCATAGCCTTTCAGCTTTCGCAAAAACTCACTTGCCTTTGAACGCGAATCGTGAAAAACGTCCTGACCTTCTTCAAATTGTATGTCGTCAGAGCTGTTCCGTTCAAAATAATCGCACATCTGAGCTACTAAAATCTCTCTGTCAATGCCATAAGAAAGCTCTGTCCGATAGGAATTGTATATTATTTCAAGGCAGTCAATGAATATATTCTGATATTTGCCCGTGAGGGCTTTGAAGTATTCGCTGCCGAGTATATCAAAAATTTTCACTGCACTCACCTCTTTAAATAAGCAAAACAAAAAACGCAAAACGAGGGCAAACCAAAATTCTTGGGAAGGGTTCCCCCAGGGACTGAGCGGTTCAAACATAATGAGAAATAGCAAGAAGCCAATCCGCACAAAATTAAAATCGGCAATTTCAAGAAAATCTAATAAAAACAAGTGCAATGTAAAAATCTGCATATCATGACAGAAACAAGGAAATTGCCGATTTTAATTTGCGAAAGAGCGGTCTGAACAAGTTCAGACAGGCGATATTTCGCAAATGAATTACGCGAAGTTCGGAATTTCCGCAAGGTTTTGAAAATTCATGGAAGGGACTGCTCTCTAACGGTGTGATTCCTGCCGCCCCGCGTTTTTATTGCGTGAAAATCGCTGCGCTCTTTCACGCAATAAAATCGGCAATTTACTTGTTTCCGTCACGTTTTGCAGAGCTATTAAATTGTGCGTTTTTGTCAGCTTTTCTTTAAAATTGCCGATTTTATTTTTGACCACTCGCCAGCGCACGGGCGCTGAACCCCGTGTCCTGCCCTCATTTTGCGGGGTCGATGGCTTTCAAAATCATCTGCCAATAATTGTGCGTTTCAAAAGTACCAGGTCTGAAAGATTTACAACACCGTCCATATTCATATCGCCCTGAGACACATCGTTCAGGCTGCCGAGCTTCATAATATATTTCTGCATCATATCAAAATCACGATCATCAACAACGCCGTCCGCGTTTACATCGCCGAAAAGCCTTACCGCAGACTCTTTCTTTGCAACAGGCTCGAAAATGTAGCTCGATTCCTGCCCGTCAGCTGTTACCAGTTTATAGCTGCCGTCTTTATTGCACTTTATGATATAGGTGCCGGTCTTGCCGTTTTCTTCGATAAGGGTGTATCTGCCGTCGTCACGCTTTTTGACCATGCGATTGCCTGTAACCTTTCCGTCGGAAACGCGGCGGAAGCTGTACACGCCGTCACCCACAGCCGGACACACGGGAGTAACTGAGAAAAGCTGGCAGGCAAAAGCATTATACGGATATTGTGCGATATTGCCGCCGTTCGCCTTTGACCATTCGAACACATCAAGCGAGCTTTTCGCGCCCGAGCATTTTGTCAGGAATGCGTAATAGCCGTTATTCTCAACGACCTTGAACAGCTGATTGTCCGCACCCGTGTAGGTCGCAAGCTCAACGTTTGTGCCGTCTGCCGCTGTGTTTGAAGCTACCGAGATCACCTTTGTTTCATCGCCGACCGACGCAATACGACACCAACCGCCTTCCTCCGCGATAAGGCGGAACTGCTGTGCAAAGCAGCCGTTCTGCTCCCACTGCTGAATGTTGGTGCCGTCTGCGGTCTTGCCGTCCGGCAGGTCGAGAGAAAGATCGCTGTTCTTGTTCACAATGTAATAGCTTACGCCCGAATACAGATTTGTGCCGTCGATTTTCAGGGCTGCGCCGGGTTTTTCATTCTTTACAGAATCCCGGTTATAAACAAGGTCATACGCCGCATTGGTAAAATCGCCCGTCCAAATACGTTCCGCGCCGATAAACTCATCGTTCTTAGCACCCCATACAGTCTGATTATTGCTGCCGACTGCGGTAAAGCTCATGACTTCCCTGCCCTTTTCGTTCTTTCCAGCGTAAAAATAACCTTTATAAGTCTTGCCGTCAATAATAAGTGTTGCTTCGGCATTTGCAGGCGACTGTTTCCATGTACCCTTAACGTCACCCGAGATAGTGCCGTCAGCGTTCAGGCTGATGTTCTTATAACCGATTATCTTGCCATCGGTCGAATTGCCGTGATTGATATATTCGTAGTTGCCAACGATATTGCCCTCGTAGTAGCCGCCTTCGGAGAGCCTATCGCCCGCGTATTCAAACGGCGTTACAACAGGCCAGCCGTCAGCATTGAAAAACATCTGATGAACGCGCACCTGATGAATCTCGTAACCGTCGTCAAACCTTGCGTGATATAACAGATACCATTGTCCGTCATCGTCGCGCAGCACGGAATTGTGACCGCAAGCCATATAAGCCTGATCGAGGGTCGAGAACTTGTAATTGCCCATGACTTTCAGCCCGACCGAATCAAGGCTCGTGCCTGAACCAAGTACAGCCGGATTTCCTGCGGGGTCAACGAACGGACCGAGCGGCGACTTTGACCGCGACACGCGCATATTATAGCCGCCTGTCGAGAAAAGACCGCCATAAGTCGTCCAAAGATAATAATAACCCGTATCGGCATTGTATTCGATGAACGGACCCTCGCCCGATTTGCCGTAGCCGCCCGCGATCTTTGTTCCGAAGTAGCTGTCAACCATTCTGCCGTCGGAGGTCGTTCCTGTCTTGGGGTGAATGCACTTGCCTGTCCTGGGGTCTATTTCCAGCGTAAAGATACCACCCGACCACGAGCCATAGGTCATGTACATTTTGCCGTCCGTACCATAATAAATAGTAGGGTCAATGGCGTTCGGAAAAAGCTGGTTATTGAAATCGTGGTTATTGAACCAACTGTTATTGTAAGTAACCTCGCCGCTTGCGATCAGCTCGTCGATGTTGGTAGAGGTGTATTTGCGGTTTACGCTCTTGGTCGAGCTGGTAACATAGCTGTCTGTGTCAAAAAAGCCCGAATAAATCAGAGTATCGCCGAAGGTATACGTTCCCTTGATGCTCTTTGACCACGCATAGCAGATAA
The DNA here is from genome assembly GCA_902776945.1 of uncultured Ruminococcus sp. Lineage (GTDB taxonomy): Bacteria > Bacillota > Clostridia > Oscillospirales > Ruminococcaceae > YE71. The sequence continues at coordinate 18,408 of CACYSH010000018.1, read as the reverse complement.
CCGAGCGCTTGTAGGTCGAGCTGGTGCAGAAATACATAACATACGCGCCTTTGGTGCCGTCGGGACACTGAAAATCGGGGTTCCAGATAACGTCGGGAGCCCATACCGCAAAACCGCCCGCGCAGTCCTCCAGATCCTCGCCCGCCCACGCAAAGGCTTTTTTGAGGTTTTCGGAGAGGTTGCCGAACTCAACATTGTTAGTTCGCGCATAGCCGTTTGAAAAAGTGTTCCAGTTGATAAGATCGCTTGACTGTGCCGCGTCGATATGCGAGCCGAAGACATAGTACGTTCCATTATCCTTGATGACAGACGGGTCATGGACGGAAACTCTTTGTCCGGCGGCATTTACCTGCATACTGCTCATGCCGGAAACAGTTAAGCTGATCGCCAGCAGAACAGCGCTGATCCTGTTTTTCTTCATGATAATTCCTCCTGGTTAAAAATGTCGGATCGTGACGATTATGTTTTTAATTATTATCATACCAAATTTCAAACACATTTGCAATAACATATTTGGTCATTTTACTGACATTTTCAGTCATGAAATATGAACCCACAAAAAATGCAAAGTTAGGACAGGACACGGGGGCCAGCGCACGGGCGCTGGCGAGGGGGCAACCGCACGAACAAGTTCGCGCTAAGCGAGGAACCCCCTTGCGGGGTATGGGTCAGAGCCTCATTTGCGCCGCAGACGCAACCATGCAAAGCTGACCGCCCAAGCAAATCGTTATTATTCGCAGGATTGAACGGTCAAAAATAAAATCGGCAATTTCAAGAAAAACTAACAAAAACAAGGGGATTGCCAGGTTTAAATTGCGAAAGAGAGCAGCGATTTTCGCAAAGAAGCTGCGCGGGTCAGCATAATCCTGCCGGAGAAGAAACTCATTTTGTACAGTTCACCGAAAAATCGGCAAACCATGAAATACATATCTCGTATATCTTGTTATACCAGCCAAAAATAAATTTATACTACGAATAAATTATTCCCTATAATCGTAAACATCAACATCCGAAGCGTAAACGTTGATGTAAACATAGACAGTGGGATCGTAAACATTTATGTAAACATAGGCAGTTACTGTCAACATACATCAACATCAAAAACGCAAATGTTTATTTAAACCATAATAGATAGTAGTAAGAGTATGACAAATTACAAAACAATTGCATATACAAGCTGTAAAGTTATAAACGTTGACACCAAGCGTGCAAGTATTATAAACACCTATGAAGAACCCAAGATCATTAACAAAAACTGCGTAAACATATAGGTATAAACAAATCATAAACGTTGATAAACACAACAGGGAAAACAGCTGTAAAGCTACATACATTGACAGCTTTCAAACGCAATATACGGCTAAGTGTAAACGACAGAAACCATAATGTAAACGTTGATATAAACCACGTAAATATCGCCAATGAAAGTATAAACATGATAAATGTTCACATCAACTCAAAACGACAAACATTTAAAATAATGTAGTAAGAAAGCCACAATGAAACAAATGTTTATGGTACATCTATAAATGTTGACGGTAATTGTATAAGAACATAAGAAATTTCTGTAACTGCTGGTCGCAGAGCTGTAAATGTTTATGTCAACTAAGTAAACATTGCCCTAAACACCATAAACAAAGCATAAACGTTGATGCGACAATCGTAAACATCCGGACAGTAATATATCTATTTTTTCCCTTTTCTAAATAAACGAGAAAAGAATCCATTCTTATTTCCATTATTATCCTCCTGCAACTCATCCTCAACATTATCCGATACATCTTCTGCCGCAGCAGAGCGGTCGGCAAGCCGTTCCTTCACGGTCGCGGCATGAAGTGCCTGAGCTGCTGTAAGGGCTGCGGTAAGTGCTGCTGACTGTTCCTGTGAGGATTGTAACATAGAAGTAAGATCGCCGATCTGCTTGTCTTTTATCCTCAATTGTTCCTGCAATGCGTTTATGGTCTGCTGTAAAGCATCCGTCAACATCTCACCATCAACGTCTATGCTCTTTCCGTCAATATTCACAGACTTGTTTACACATTTACCATCAACACAGCTATCTGACCCATTATTCTTTTTGTCACAGGGTTCTGTGTTTGCGGTTTTGTTTACGCAATTGCTGTCAACGTTTACGGCTTTACGATCAACAGTTATGCCTGTTTCAACAGTGTTTACGCTTTCGCCGGGGCTGTTTACAGTTTCGTTTACGGTCATGCTTGCGGATTCGGTGTCAATGTTTACAGCTTTACCGTCAACATTTACACTTTCTGTGTCAATGTTTATACCTTTACTGTCAGCGTTTACGGGCATTTCATCAACATTTATACCTTCGCCGTCAACGTTTACTGATTCCCTTACGGAGTTTACAGGCTTATTAGAATTGGCATAAAGCTGCTTAATAATGCTCTCGCCCTCCTTATCAACATAAACAGTACCGCCAATGTTCTGTGCGTGCTTGCCAAGCTCGGCATAAATCTGCTGATTGCGTTTTACACGCTGCCATACGGCTTGTTTACTTATATGCAGCTCATCCGCGATCTGCTTGATAGTTTTATTCATAGGTTAAAAGCTCCTAACTAATGCAAAAGATTTACCTATATTATATCATACCCGAAATCAAAGGTCAAGCAGTTAATAACAAAAACAAATGTTTACTTTGTGTTTTGATTATTAAAGGGCGACGTTCAAATCTCACAGGTCAAAATCAAACAAATTTAATTATAAATATTTTGCGTATACAAGTTAATTTGTCTGAGGTTTTCAACAAAAGGTGGAAATATAGTTTTCAACAATTTCCTCTCAAAATGGAGCAGACTTCCCCCTCAAATGGAGCAGACTTCCCCCTCAAATGGAGTAGACTTCCCCCTCAAATGGAGCAGACTTCCCCCTCAAGTGGAGCAGACTTCCCCCTTTAGGGTCAAAACAGCCCATAAATACAGCATTTCTGAGCACGGTAATCATGTAATAATCAAGATATAATCATGTTATTATCAAGCTATCAATCAAGGGGGCGCGACAGACCGACCGATTGATACAACACAAAACCCAATATATTTTTTTTATCTAAACAGATATATTTTTCATCATTTTCCTGATTAAAGTTTTGCTGTAATATCGAAAGGCTCCGAACACTTTTTTTGAACAAATGTTTTTTCGGACGGCTCCTGAAAATCTTATACTATTTAATCATCACTCCGTAGATAAGATTGGCAGATAGCGTTTCGTCAATCAAGGCGATTGCACGATCACATTCGTGCCACCGCAGACTTGCTGACGCAAGCCAAGGGAGTGCAACGCAGAGTGCTGTACGAGCTTGCTCGTGCCAACGATAGCCGTCAAGATTATCTATGGAGTGATGATCAAATAGTATTACTTATCATGGCAGAACAGTCTAATGTTTACTTGCAGCTGTTTCAGATAAATGGTGAAGTCAGGATAATATTGGCTGATATGCTGGTCGTTTTCCGAAAGCCCCTTGATTACTGCGCTCAATAATGCAGTATTTACGAGCAGTTTTGAACCTAAAGGGGGAAGTTTACTCCATTTCAGGGGGAATTTTATTTAATATAGAATTTCCGCTTTTTATTGAATAAATAATTAAAAGCGGAAAAAATATCTTGACAAAATTTCTACTTTTGTTGTATAATATGTAAGGGTGATGCCAATGCCAAAGCGTGAAAAAAGACCGGAATATCTTAATCTTCCTGATGATGTAGGCGGAATGTACGTTGAGAAAACGCCTGCGCTGCTTTCCTTGTCAAAGTCAGAACTCGAATTATCTGATTTTAAATTGCTTGACCTTTATCTCGGACGTATTGACAGCCACGACATTGAACATAACGTCGTGGTTCTTGAAAAGGGCGCTATCGAAAATGCCCTCGGGGTTGACCGCATACGCAAAGAGGATTTGAAAAAAAGGCTGATCCACCTGATGCAGCCTGTCGCTATTGACGATGACGATGACGGCTGTAAATTGATACCTCTTTTTGACTGCGCTATTATGCAGCGTGACGATGCCGGAACATGGACGGTGCTGATGCAGTGTACACATTCGGCAGCAAAATACATATTTACAAAAGATGCGCTGCGCTATCTGCCGTATTACATTCGTGATATAATTAATTTACAAAGCCGTTACAGTTATGTGCTTTATTTATATCTCAAAGATAATCGCTTTCGCAGATCATGGGAAATTGATATAGAAGAGCTCAAAAACGTAATGCGCGTCAGGGGAGCTTCATACACACAGTTCAAGGAATTTAACAAAAAAATTCTCAAATTATGTCAAAATGAGATCAACTCAAAAACATCAATAAATTTTGACTATGAACCCAGCTGCCGCAGGGGACGTAAATTTACAAAAGTCAAATTTACGATAATTAAGGACATTTCCGGAGATACACCTCTGTTGACCGAGCCTGTCGTGGTTAGTGAGATTTCTGCATTGTCTCAAGTTGAAGTACCGGCGGACGAAACGGAAAAGCACAAGTATTGGATGGAGGTATTTAATGGCAATGAAATACTTGCTGCTCTTTGTGAAGTTACAAAATACGAATTTTCGAAAAAGGAGATCGAGTATATAGCAGCCATTTTGCAGCGTGTTCCGATAGGCGACCGTAAACAGCTTCTGAATGAGGTTTATTGTAATATGTCCAGATACGAGATCGGTGTGAAAAACCGCATCAATTATCTTTCGGAAGCGTTGAAAAAAGAGATCGCGAAAAGAAACAGGGAAGAGATGGAAGGCACTTTGGATTTGGGAGACAGTTCTTTTAGTATTGATGAGTGGTATAATCAGGCAGATGGGTATGATCCCGAAAAAATCGTTTTTAAAGAAGATTAAAAAGCAAAGCAAAAGGTGAGACGGCGAGACAGACACGGGATCCAGCGCCCGTGTCCTGCTTTCATTCTGCGTTTTCGGTATTGTCTGAATTAACTGTCAATATTCCCGCACATACCAGCATCAGCGAAAACAAATGCACCAAGCCAAAATCGGCCGATTCATTTAAAAATATCAGCGATGTGATAACTCCGAAAACGGGTGTCATAAACCCGAACACCGCGACCCTTGATACCGGATAATGCTTCATAAGCACACTCCAGATCGAATAGGCGGCAGCAGAGACAAAAACAAGATACAGCAGGGAACCGATCCCGGCAGGGGAGATATTTCCGAGCCTTCCGCCTGTCAGCAGTCCGGCGGAGATCAGCAAAGCGCCGCCGACAATGAATTGATGTCCGCTGAGAACGACAGGCGACTCGTATTTTGTATATTTTTTTAACAAAACAGATGAAAACGCATACGCCACCGTTGACAGCATTATAAGAAAGTCGCCCTTGAAAAATCTGCCGCCGCTAAGGCTTGTGCCAGTTGTATTTATCAGGACAACGCCCGCAAAGCCTATTACGCAGCCGATCATCTTTCTCAGACTGAGCTTTTCCAGCTTGTATATAAGCCCCGCAACGATCAGCGCCGCAAAAACGTTTGTTCCCTGAACGATAGAAGCCCTTACGCCCGATGTATGAGACAGTCCGATATAAAAGAAAATATACTGCGCCACCGTCTGAAATAAAGATAACTTGAATATTTTGGGTACAGAGCTTTTTTGTGGTATTATAACGCGCCGCCTTATTATGCTGCCTGTGGTCGCTACCGCTAATCCCGCCAGTAAAAAGCGGATTCCTGCGAACAGTATCTGAGCCGCCGCATTGTCGGAGGAGATAGAGAACTCCCGGCAGCCTATCTTTATCACCGGGAAAGCGCTCCCCCATAAAAAGCAGGAGAATATTGCTCCTGACCATAGGAATATTTTACTTGAATAAAAGTTTTTTTGTCTGCTGTTGTCCGCAGAGCAATTAATATCGGTATCTGACATAGTAGTCCCCATTTCTGCCGCAAAGCGGTTGTATTATAAATGCAAAAAGCAGCGACCTACGCAAAACGAGGGGCGGTTACGCGGGTGCGCTCGCAAGCTCTCTCACGTTCTGCGGGACGGTGGGATTCGTTCCGCGATTCCTATAAAAATTGGGTAATAACCGCAAGCCGGACGGTCAAAAATAAAATCGGCAATTTCAAGAAAAAATAACAAAAACGCACAATTGAATAGCTCTGCAAAACGTGACAGAAACGAGCAAATTGCCGATTTTATTGCGTGAAAGAGCGCAGCGATTTTCACGCAATAGAAACGCTGGTCAGGCAAATTCAGAACGGTAAGGATAATCATGCGGATAAAAACCACGATTTTTCCCACCCGTGCGGAATTTCCGACCGTCGCGCAATTCTTTGCGAAAATCGCTGCGCTCTTTTGCAAATTAAAATCGGCAATTTCCTTGTTTTTGTCACGTTCTGCTGATTTATCAGATTGTGCGTTTTTGTTGGATTTTCTTGAAATTGCCGATCTTAATTTTGACCGTTCAATTTTCTTTTTCCGATTTGATGCTTGAACCGCTCAGTCTCTGGAGGAAAACCCTTCTGAAGAAGGGTTATTCCCCTTGTACGAGCTTGCTCGTGCCACACCCTTTCCTAAGACTTTTGGTTTTGCACTCACTTTGCGGATTTTGACATTTACTGTATTTTTTTACTTGACCGTAACCGTTACAGCGTGCTTGGTAGCCTCTTTGGTAGTCCATTGTCCGTTGACCTTAGCCGCAACAGTTACCTTATAGCTCTTGCCGGGTACAAGATTCTTGGGAGTAGTATAGGTCAGGGTTGACGCAGAGAGATTACCCGTCTGCGCTCTCCACTTGCCCGACACATACACGGCAACACAGTAATACTTAGCGCCGCTGACAGGCGACCATGTGAATCTGATCTGATGATTCTTTTCGTTGTATTCTACCTTAGTTATTACGGGATAAGCGGCAGAAGCCGACTTCTGCGGAACCGCCATAACGATATAATTCGCGGAGTTGCCCTCGCCGCCGTTTGTGCCGAGCGTTACCTTTGTACCCGCCTTAACGTCGAGCTTATAAAGAGCAAGCTCCACATCGTTTGAGGTCGTCATAGATGTGCCAACTGCTGTCCACGATTTCAGCCAATCAAGCCTTGTATCAACTCTTTTATCTACTGCCGCATAAACGGTGATGTCCGCCCCCGCCGTAAACGCGGCAAGCTCTGCGGTGTACATTTTGGAATCGCAGGCGGTTCTGATCGTTTCGGCGTTTACAAGATAGCCCGGAACGCCGTGTATCGTCAGATCGCGGTCGCCGTAGAGCTTCGAACCGTCGCTGAGGTCGTTGTATATCGACCAGTCGGCGGCGTTTTCTCTGTCGTTTACTTCAAGATTCTTTATGAGCTTTCCGTCGCCGACGACAACTGCCGGTGTGCCGTCAAACACGCCGTCAACCGTGAAGCAGTCGATATAAAGCGAGGACGGCAGCTCCGCGTTTGCCTTGAACTCTATCTTGTTCGCGCCCTGTTTCAGATTGATCTTCTTTTCGCAGATATTCCAGTTTGAATAGCCTTCCGTGTTTGAGAGCTTCATTGTCTCGACCCTGGAGCCGTTCACATACAGATCGACATTGTTTATGTCGGAAGTGCAGGAATAGCGCAGTTTAAGGGTGAATATTCCATACCACCGATGATGTTAAGCAGCGTGGATTTGCCACATCCCGACTCTCCCAGAAGGACAAGGAACTCGCCCTCATACTGGCGCGTACCCGTATAGAAGGCGGGAGGCGTTACCTTCTGAATGGTCGCTTTGCTGACGTTGGTTTTTCTGCCTGTGTTGGTGCCTGCGCAGTTTATCTTGATGTCAACGGGACCGTTGTGCTTTACGGTAAGGGTGTAGGTGCCTTCGGAATAGCTCTCGCTGATCTCCGATTTGGTTTGATTTCTGCCTGTGTCCTTTGCGGTGTAGATGGGCTGAGACTTGCAGCCGTTTACCTTGAATGTATCGGTCACGAGCGTGGTCTGTGCCTTGTTGTCAAAGTTGTTGGCGTAAATGTCGATATGGTCGCTGTACTCGTTGACAATGGCGTTTCCGTAGGCATTAAAATTCACATCGAGAGTGTCGCAGGTGTTGTACTGTAAATTCAGCAGCGCTCCGCAGTTGCCGCCGCGCTTGTCGTTATTGTATGTTACCCATGTATTGTTGTATCTTCCGGCGTAGCAGTTGGCTCGGAACTCGGAGCTGAACTCATTGTTAAATTCGTTCTGCTTGGCGGAGATGCTGCTCCAGCGCGAGCCGAGCTGCGACTGTTTCAGCTGATTCTTGAATGTCTTGGCGGTGCTGTCATAAAGCGCATAGACAGTCGGTATAGTGGGATAGCGCCCGGTGGACTTGTACAGGTTTGTATTATCCCAGAGATTGCCGTCGCCGGGCATACGGTACAGTCCTTCAAAAAGCGTGGGATAGGTGCTGTATTTATCGTGATCGCTGCCCGAGCTTACGTCCTGAATAACAACATACTTTGTGCGGTCGATGACCTCCTGCCTTGTCGGGATACGGAAGGTGCCGTCCACTATCTTCTCAAAGAAATTCAGGGTCGAATTAACGTACTGGTCGCGGGTGAACCAGCTGCGGCAGGTGTAGCCCTCGCTGTCCTTAACGCCGCCCCAGCTTTCGCCGAAGTCGTCGTTCCATACCAGCTCGGGACCGTCGATGATCGTAGCGCCGTTCATTATCATGCGTTCGGCGTGGATAGGCAGACCTGTGATCTGACGGTACTGATCTTTCGTTTCAAGCGGTTCGTCGTCCTCGCTCCTGTCCGTCCAGCCGGTGTCATCGTATCGAACGCCGAAATTTCCGCAGTAGCCCGCAAGGTACATACCAAGCACTTCGGACTCCACATCTTCAATAAAGCTGCCCTGCGTGTATTTTTTTTCAAGCTGGAGATTCTGACCGTATTTTTCGCAAGCCTCGCGCCACTGGGTATTGGTTTTCAGCATCGCAACGGGATTAAGCGCCGCAGACCAGCGGTTGGCACACCAGTTGATATTGAGATAACCGCCGTACTTGTTGCAGAGCTTGAGAAGATGCGCAAAATGCTGATAGCGCTGCTGATAGGTGCATGGGTGGTCGGCGGTGGCGAATCCCCAGAACTGCTCGGAGTAGTTGAAGCCGATAAAGCTCGGATAATCGCGGAAGAACTCCGCGTAAATGGTGTTTTCGTAGTCATCATCTGCGTGCTGGACATATCTGTTCTTGTTTGGCGAGTCTACGATGTTGTAGTTGTTATCATAGTCGGGGAAGTGGCACTGACCGCCCGACGCGGGCTGAACCATGCACCACACGCCCATGTCCGAACAGGTTTTCAGCCACGATTTGGCGCATTCGTAGCCGTCCTGCACCATGAGCCACCTGTGTTCGGAGCTGCTCCAGTTGATCGAGAGCGAGATATTGAATACGCAGTAGGGACGTATGCTTTCGGGAATGGTCTCGATGATCTTGGCGGGGTCGGCATAGTTCCAGGTGTCGATGTGAACTATCAGCATCGGGTGATCGGGGTCGCAGGGACGGCGCATGGCTGACGCTGCTTCTGCCGTGATCGAGAATGGTTCGTTCGGGAAAAAGTTCACCGAACTGAGCGGGGCGGAAGCCAGCAGCAAACCCGGAACCATTATACCGGCGAGCAGACTTTTACATACCTTTGTAATTTTAAAAAAAATTTCTCCTGTCTTTTATAAAATAAGCATTTTCAAAATGCTCAAAGCTAACAAAAAGCGCACAAGTGTATAAATCAGCATAACGTGACGGAAACAAGAAAATTGCCGATTTTATTGCGCGAGAAGTGTGGTCTGAGTAAGTTCAGACAGGCGATTTTTGCGCAAGAGGATTACACGGGTCAGCATATTTTCCGTACCCTATTTTAATTATAGCCGAATTTTTAAGAAAAGTCAACTAAAAATTTGCAATATCGGATATTAGACTTCCTCGGAAACTAGAGGTTCGTGAATCTCACTTTGTTTGTAAAATCAATAGAAAGCGATAATTTCGATCTTCTAGCCTCTAATGTCTAGTTTCCGAGGAAGTCTAATAAATATATCTTGACAAAAGAACCATATTGTAGTATAATAGTTAAAACAATCTGTGAACAACAACCAAAAAGGAGGTCATATATGTATATTGCTCACATCAGGAAAACGGATAAGAAAGAACAATCTGTTTTTGAACACAGCAAAAATACTGCGCGGCTTTGCGAGGGGTATCTTGTTCCGGTGGGACTTGGTGCAACCGGAAGAATCGGAGGGCTTTTTCATGACGGCGGAAAATTCACGACTCGCTTCAATGATTATATCCATGAGCTTTCCGATGACAAGCGCGGCGACATAGATCACAGCTATGCGGGGGCGAGATTCCTGCTTGATGAAGCCGGCAATAAAGCCGAAGGGATCGCTCTTGCGGCGGCAACGCTCATTGCACATACGATAATATCTCATCATGCTATCCACGACTGGATAGACAATAATGATGAGAATTATCTTGAAAAGCGCATCGCCAAATCGGACGGATATGACGAGGCTTCAAAAAATATCAGGGAGCTTCTTGCCGATGAAGATATTGCCGAACTGCTTTCACGGTCGGCAAAGGAGATAATGTCCAAGCTGCGCCGGTTAAAGACAAAGGATAATACAGCAAAAGCATTTTATATCGGTATGCTCGAAAGACTTATCCAATCGGCGCTGATAGACGCTGACCGAACCGACACCGCCGATTTTATGGCGGGCAGGGAAACCATTTTTACCCAGGACACGGCTTCTGCTCTTTGGGAGAAAATGGACGGGCGCATGGACGAAAAGCTGAAAGCGTTTGGGGAAAAGACCGACCCTATTTCGCTAAGAAGACGAAGTATTTCCGACAGATGCGCAGATTTTGCAGAGCATAAAGTCGGGGTGTGCAGGCTTATCGTTCCGACGGGCGGCGGCAAAACGCTATCGTCAATGAGATTTGCAATAAAGCAATGCCGCAAATTCGGTATGGAGCGTATCTTCTATATCGCGCCGTTCATGTCGATACTTGAACAGAACAGCGACGTTATCCGTTCGCTTGCGGGTGATGATTTTCTGGAGCATCATTCAAATATCATAGCCGAGATCGACGGCGAAAATGAATTGAACGAATATCAGCTCCACACCGAACGCTGGGACAAGTCGGTAATTGCTACTACTATGGTGCAGTTTCTTAATACACTTTTTTCTTATAAGACTTCTTCGGTAAGAAGAATGCACCGGCTGTGCAATTCGGTCATCATTATCGACGAGGTGCAGTCCGTTCCGATAAAGTGCGTAAATATGTTCAGCCTTGCGGTGAACTTTCTTGCGAAAGCCTGCGGCTGCTCGGTGGTGTTATGCTCGGCAACTCAGCCGACGTTTGAGAAGAATAATTACGCGATAGATTTTGATGAATCGAAAGACATGATCTCCGGCTATGACGAGGACTATCGCTTTTTCAGGCGCACGGAGGTAATAAACGCTCTCACGAAATTCGGGTACGATAACGAGCAGGCGGCAGATTTCTGCTATGATAAGTTCAAGGAAAACGGCGATCTGCTGCTTGTCGTTAATACAAAGGCGGAAGCGCTGGAGCTGTACCGTCTGCTGAAAGAGAAAGCGGCAGGCGAGGCGTATCTTATACATTTAAGCACGAATATGTGTCCCGCGCACCGCAAGAAAAGAATAGGGACATTGAAGAGGTTTCTGAAAAAGCGCAAGCCCGTAATATGCGTGACAACTCAGCTTATCGAGGCGGGCGTGGATATTTCTTTCAGGTGCGTGGTAAGGGTGCTTGCGGGTATGGACAACGCCGCGCAGGCTGCGGGGCGCTGTAACCGCAACGGCGAGAATGAGGGCTTGTGTCCTGTTTACATGATAAATCTGAAAGATGAAAGCCGCTTGCGTCTTGAAGAGATAAAAAACGCACAGAACATTTCGCGGCAGGTGCTGAAAAATGCCTCCGATGATCTGTTATCCGTGGAAATACAAAGCGAATATTTCACCAAGCTGTACGGACTTTACGGAGACAAGCTGTCATATATCGCAAAGCAGAATGGTTCGAACATATCGTTATTGGAATTATTATCTCTGAATGGCGAAAAATACAGCGCGTGCCGAGGGAACAGACCCGATAAGAATATGTCGCAGTCCTTCAAAACGGCTGGAGAGCTTTTCGAGGTGATAGACAGCAAAACGCTGAATGTCATCGTTCCGTATAACAAGCAAGCGCAGGAGATCATTTTGAAACTGCAATCAGCTCCGTCCGCTGACGAGCTTGATAATTTGCTGCGGAAGGCGCAGAAATACACGGTCGGGATTTATAAAGGTATAGAGCTGAAACTGCTGGACAATAACGCGCTTTCTCCCTGTAACTGCGGAGCCACTGTGCTTAAAAAAGAGCATTACAGCCCCGAATACGGAGTGACGATCGATGGTGCGGAACGCGAACTTCTGATGTATTGAAAACGATCACCGCATAGGGGGTTAGCCTATGCGGTGAAGCGCTTTACATAATATTAATGCAATTTTTTCAATCCACGCATTTTGATGCGACATTTCCTATTATATCATGACAAGGAAACGATAAAATGAACAAATTGTAAAGTTTCGGGAAAAGCCTTGACAAAATCAGAAAAATAAGCTATTATAATATTAATTCAATTGAAAGGAGATGATGACCATGCAGAAGCACCGGAACACGGTGGAGTATATGGTATATGGCAAAAGTGCGCTGTTTTCCGACGTTTTGACGAGAGCAGGGGGAGAGAAAACAAGCTATACCCTTCCCACATACGAAGCGCTCAAAGGGATAACGCACAGCATATATTTCAAGCCGACATTGATATGGTTCATCGACGCTGTAAGGATAATGAATCATATCAAGACCGTCCGACGCGGCGTGAGACCGATCAAATACGGCGGCGGGAACGACCTTGCGTATTACAGCTATCTTGACGACGTGTGCTATCAGGTCAGGGCGCATTTTGAGTGGAATCTCAACCGCCCCGAGCTTGAAGCCGACAGAAACGAACACAAGCACCATAATATTGCAAAGCGCATGATCGAGCGCGGCGGCAGGCGAGACATCTTCATAGGGGCGCGTGAGTGCCAGGGATACGTTGAGCCATGCGTGTTCGGAGAAGGCGAAGGCGCTTATGACGGCGTGGATATGACATTCGGGCTGATGTATGAAGCGATGATATATCCCGACGAAGCCGAAAAGGAAGAGGACAAGGGACAGCTTACCGTGTGTCTGTGGCAGCCTGTCATGAAAAACGGCGTGATCGAGTTTGTAAGACCGTCCGAAATGACCCACAAAAGGCACATACGCCCGATGAAGATGAAGCAGTTCGGCAAAGAGCAGGAAAACTTCATGGGTCTTGAAGAGTTCGGGGGAGGTGACAGCCTTGAGCTGGACGAATGAGCTTTATAATGTTTATGAACGAGTTGTCGGAACCGAAAAAGCCGAAGGCGAGGATCCTCTGCTGCCTATATCTCACTCGACAGCTAATGCGCAGATAGAGCTTACAATAGACGAAGAAGGGGAGTTCGTTTCGGCAAATTCCATAAACAAGGAAAATGCTGTGACGATTATCCCCGTAACAGAGGATTCGGGAACAAGGAGCAGCGGCATAACCCCCATGCCCCTCGCGGATAAGCTCGTGTATATCGCGGGCGACTATCCGCAGTATACCGAAGGAAAGCGCTCGGACAACAGCGCATATTTCGAAGCGTATATCGAACAGCTTAATAAGTGGTGCGAAAGCGAATTTGCGCATATTGCCGTCAAAGCGATATATGCCTATCTTATCAAAAAGGAATTGCTCGGCGACCTTGTGGGGAGCGGCGTTCTGACAGTTGACGCGGAAACGGGAAAGCTCGATACAAAAGTGAAGATAGCCGGAATACCGCAGGAGGACTGCTTTGTTAGATTTATCGTGCAAACGAAAGACAGCGTTTGCAGGACATGGGAGGATACCTCGCTGTATGACAGCTTTATCGGCTTCAACTCGGCGGAAAGCGGTTCGGGCGAGCTATGCTACGCGACGGGCGAAACGAAAACGCTGACCTACAAGCACCCGTCAAAGATACGCAACAGCGGGGACAAGGCTAAACTGATTTCATCAAACGACGAAAGCGGTTTCACCTACCGCGGACGTTTTCTCGACAAGGAACAGGCTTTGTCCGTAAGCTACGAATTTTCGCAGAAAATGCACAACGCGCTGAAATGGCTGATAAGCAGGCAGGGTATTTCATTTGATTCTCTTACGCTCGTGACCTGGCAAAGCTCGCTTGAACCCGTTCCCGAGCCTACGCGCAGTATGCTCGACCTTGACGATGACGAACCCGAACCGGCAGAGTACGACCCTAAAAAATACTTCGCCGAAAGACTGCAAAAGCTGATTCTCGGCTATAAGGACAGCTTTAACGAAGGCGATAAAGTCATGATACTGGGTCTTGACGCGGCTACTACCGGAAGACTTTCCATATCCGTATATACCGAGCTTGAAAGATCAGTGTTTTATACAAATCTTGCAAAATGGCACGAACAGACCGCATGGCGCAGGTTCAACGGCAAAAAAGGACGGAACGAGATAAACTCTTTCGGATTCTATGATATTGCGGTATGTGCTTTCGGAACGGAACAGGGCGGCAGGCTTGAATGTGATAAAAAGGTACTGAAAAGCATTGTGCTTCGTTTGCTGCCTTGTACGACCGACGGAAAAAAGCTCCCAATGGATATAGTTTACGCGCTTTTCAACAAAGCATCTCAGCCGCTTTCTTACGACCAGCAGGGAAGTCACAGGAGAGTTGTCGAGACCGCCTGCGGAATGATACGCAAAGCACAGCTTGATTCGGATAATACACGTTTTTACAAAGGAGAGATAAAAATGGCTTACGACCCGACAAATACCGACCGCAATTATCTTTTCGGTTGTCTGCTTGCTATCGCGGACAAGGCGGAAAGCGATACCTACGATAAGAACGAGAAACGCATAACCAACGCCCGCCGCTACTGGAATGCCTTTTCTTCAAGACCTTATCAGACATGGAAGATCATCGAGGAAAGACTTGAACCGTATCTTGAAAAAGACCCGCGTATAATGGTGAGATATACCAAACACCTCAACGAGATAATGGCGAAGATGTCGCCGGACGATTTCTCCGATAACAGCGGTCTTACGCCCATGTATCTGATAGGTTTCCACCACTATAACGCCCTGCTCTGGGGAAACAAGTCAGAAGACGACACGAACGATAATGAAACCGGTGAGGAGGTATAAACAATGTCTGCACTTGAACATAAGATAGATTTTTCCGTGATAATAACCGCCAAAAACGCCAACCCGAACGGCGACCCTCTGAACGGCAACCGCCCCCGCGAGAATTACGACGGCTTTGGCGAGATAAGCGATGTCTGCATAAAGAGAAAGATCCGCAACCGCTTGCAGGATATGGGCGAGAGGATCTTCGTTCAGTCGGACGACAGATGCGACGACGGGTTCAAAAGCCTTCATGACAGAGTAAAAGGCAGCGAAAAGCTCGCGGCTTTGAGCAAGCAGAAGAATACAGATGTTGACCTCTTTGCAAAGGCAGCCTGCGAGGAATGGATAGATGTCCGCAGCTTCGGGCAGGTATTCGCATTCAAAGGTGATTCGGTCTCGGTCGGGGTAAGAGGCCCCGTTTCTATACAGCAGGCAGTAAGCGCTTCGCCGATAGATATTACAAGTATGCAGATAACCAAGAGTGTGAACGGCGAGAGCGGCAAGGAAAGCAAGGCTTCCGATACTATGGGAACGAAGCATAGAGTAGATTTCGCGGTATACGTTTTCCACGGCAGCATTAATTGTCAGCTTGCGGAAAAAACGGGATTCACCGCAGAGGACGCGGCTAAGATAAAGACCGCGCTTGAAACGCTTTTCGAAAACGACTGCTCGTCAGCTCGACCGGAGGGAAGTATGGAGGTTCGCTGCGTATACTGGTATGAGCATGACTGCAAAATTCCGAAATATTCGTCTGCTAAGGTTCACAGACTTCTGAAAATCAAGCTGAAAGACGGTTTAGACAGACCGAGATGTTTTGAGGATTATGATATAACGCTTGAACCGCTCGATGATTTGACACCCCAAAAATTTGAGGTCTGATATGTACAGCGAGGACGATTATCTGATGCTGTCGGGCTTGCAGCATTTCGCTTTCTGCCGCAGACAATGGGCGCTTATCCATATCGAACAGCAGTGGGCGGACAATTACCGCACCGCCGACGGCGAGGTAATGCACCGCAATGTTCATGACGCAGAGTTCCGCGAGAAAAGGGGAGATACCGTTATCACAAGGGCGATGGCGGTATCCTCGCCGCGGCTCGGTATCAGCGGGGAATGCGATGTGGTCGAGTTCGTCAGGGATAAGGATGGTATCAATATTTCGGGGCTTGACGGAAGATACAGGATAGTCCCGATAGAGTACAAGCGCGGCGAGCCTAAGCCCGACGAAAGCGACATTATGCAGCTTACCGCGCAGGCGCTCTGCCTTGAAGAAATGCTCTGCTGCGAGATACCTAAAGGCTATCTTTTCTACGGCGAAACAAGGCACCGACATGAGGTTGTCTTTACCGAAGAACTGCGCGAACGCACCGAAAAAGCAATAGCCGAAATGCGTATGTATTACGACCGCAGATACACGCCGAAGGTGAAGCGCTCAAAATCCTGTAACGCTTGTTCTCTCAAAGACATATGCCTGCCGGTGCTGTGCGGCGGAAAATCTGCGTCAGAATATGTAAAAGAAATGCTGGGGGAGGATACAGATATATGAAAAAACTGCTGAACACACTATATATCAATACTCCCGACAGGTATCTTTCACTTGACGGCGAAACGGTCGTGATCTCTGCGGAAGGGAACGAGATAGGCAGAGTTCCGCTCCATAATCTTGAACGCATAATGACCTTCGGATATGCGGGGGCAAGTCCCGCACTTATGGGCAAATGTGTTTCGGAAGGTATCGAGCTTGTTTTCATGAGCAGGCACGGCAGATTTCTTGCAAGGGCGGAGGGCGAAGTCAGCGGCAACGTACTTCTGAGAAGGGAACAGTACCGTATAGCGGACGATCCCGAAAGAAGCCTTGCAATTGCAAAGAATATCATAGCCGCAAAGCTGTTCAATACCCGTTGGTCGGTCGAAAGAACGCTGAGAGAGCATACACTGAGAGTAAATGAGGAAAAGCTGCGAAAATGTTCCGCGTATCTGAAGGATTCAGTAAATAAGGCAGTAAGCGCGGCAAATATGGATACTTTGCGGGGAATAGAGGGCGAAGGCGCACAGGTGTACTTCGGAGTGTTCGACGAAATGGTACTCTCACAAAAGGATAAATTCACTTTTACCGTGCGGAGCAAACGTCCTCCGAAGGATAAGACAAACGCTTTGCTTTCGTTTGCATATTCTCTTGCAACGGGAATGTGTACATCGGCTCTTGAAGCTGTCGGGCTTGACCCTTATGTGGGTTTCATGCACACCGACCGCCCGGGAAGACGTTCTCTTGCGCTCGATCTGGTCGAGGAGTTCCGCGCTCCGCTTTGCGACAGATTTGTTCTGACGCTTATCAATAAAAAACAAGTAAATGAAAAGGACTTTGAAGAACGCGAGGACGGAGCGGTATTTCTTACCGAACAGGGAAGAAAAGACTTTATCGCCGCATGGCAGAAGCGCAAGGACGATGAACTGAAACATCCGTTTATCAACGAAAAGATACAATGGGGAATGCTGCCCTATGTTCAGGCTTTGCTGCTTGCAAGGTATATCAGGGGAGACCTTGACGCATATCCGCCGTTTATGTGGAAGTGATATAGAATGCTTGTACTTATAACCTATGATGTGAATACACAGGATAAAGAAGGCAGAAAACGGCTGAGAAAGGTCGCAAAGGCGTGCGTGGATCACGGCGTGAGGGTGCAGAATTCGGTGTTTGAATGTATCCTCGACCCCGCGCAGTGCCGTCTGCTGAAACAAAAGCTGACCGAGATAATAGATTCGGAAACGGACAGCCTGCGCTTTTATTATCTCGGAGACAGCAAAAAAGCAAAGATCGAACATATCGGAGCAAAGCAGGCTATCAAGGTCGATGAACCCTTGATCTTTTAGTGCGGATAATAAGCTCACATGATATGCCCGTGAGTTCCGCACCGTGTTTCAGCCGTGAAAAGCTGAAAACGATTATTTGTTTGATGATTTTCATCAAATGTTTTTGTCAAAAATGCGGGTATTCGTTAATGTAAATGCTCGAATATACTGCACTTTTGGGGTCGTCCCCCGCTTGGGGGACGTGGATTGAAATATGGGGCTTACTTTCGAGGCTCCATTCGCGGTCGTCGTCCCCCGCTTGGGGGACGTGGATTGAAATTCGGTATGTTTCCCGAACTGCCCTCAAGCTGTGAGGGTCGTCCCCCGCTTGGGGGACGTGGATTGAAATCACTGATT
>CACYSH010000017.1 GCA_902776945.1 uncultured Ruminococcus sp. | reverse complement strand
ATCAGTAATTCTCTTTCTTCTTGACTTAACATAGTAATCGCCTCTACTTTTATTATACTACCGTTGTCAAGTGTGAGATTATTTTATTGGATTGCTATAATGATTGTTCCTTTTCTCAAAATACAAATTAATGAACAGGAAATTGAACTTTCGGATAATATAAGAAAAACATTTCAACCGATTAACAATGTTAACCACACTATTCTTTCCATTGATAGCGAGATACAAAAGATAGTAACCTGTCCGAATTGTAAAAAGGAAAAAGAAAAACTTAAATATATATATAAACATGAATCAGTTTTATTGGATTTAAAAACTGAAATGGAAAAGCTAATAACTGAACGAAATAATTACGTGATATCAACTAATGATGAGGAATCAATTAAACTATCAAAACTTAAAAACTGTTTAGCATCATTAAATAATTGTTATAGAATATATAATGAAAAACAAATCAATCTAAAAAAATGTATTTCAGTTGAAAAGCCTGAATTATTAAAATATTTAAATTCTTCTTATTCGCCTATTGTGATGGGATTTCCTGATTTTATAATAGCTATTTATAATGACTTTTTTCTTTTATTTGATACGGATAATTGTTTTATTGGTGCCTATTCTTTTTTTGATTTCAAAATCAATATTGTTAAAAACACTAAAAAAGTCTATTTCCGAATCGAGCACAAATATGAGTCGCTAATCACGATGATAAACTTTCAGGAAATAAAAAAACAATTAGATGATAATGGACAAGGATATGATTCAGATTATATTGTTTTTGACTCAAAGTGTATTGAAAAAGGACAAACTGGGTTTTCATATTTGCATGAAAGAGTTGATGGAGGTCCAGACAGAAGATATAGAGATAATCCATATACAATGTATAGAACAGATAATATGCAATTTGGAGTTTTAACATTTTCTTTTGGAAATATAGAATATACTTTTAATATCAGTTCGAATAAATGTATTAATTTATTTGATGATTATATCAATTATACGAAACGCGAAAGAGAAAGACACGTTAATCTATTAAAAGATAATTAGCGTTCACCCGCCTGCATGGTCTGCCCTGCCTGTCTTTCCCCTCGACAGTCGGAATGAACGCGACGTGCATATGCGGCGTTTTCTCGTCCATGTGGACGACCGCCGACACCACGAACTGTTCCCCGCCGACTTTATGAGTGACAAAGCGGTAGGTGTCCCGAAAGAAATCCCGCGTTCGTTCCTCGCCCAGCCTGTCGAAGAACGGCTTGTCCGACGTTATCATGAACTCGCACAGAATGGTGCTTTGCTTCTTGCCCGTCAGCCGCAGGTTGCCTTTGAGCCCATACTCGTCGCGTATGCGATAGAACTCCTGCTCATAACTTGCGGTGGTCGGCTGTTTCAGATGATAATTCAGGCAGGTACGAGAGTGGTCTATGTCCTTGTTGCTGTAATTCTTGTTGCGGCGCTCGTTGTGCCTTTCGCTCAGCGGCACCGCGCTCATTTTGTGGTTTTCGTTTCGGATTATCGCGTAGCTTATTTTATCATTCCTCCTTCGTCCGTTGGGGTAAACCTATCCGCGAGGATAGTTGTAACCCACTAGGACTATTTTTGCGCCTCGACAAGCTCCGGCTCAAAAATAGTCCGTGGGGCAGACGTTCCCCCTGCACTCCCTTTTGGTCGGGCTGCGCCCTCCCTTGCGGTATCGGGCTTGCGCCCGATATTTTTATTTGCGCGAGCCCCACATTTTCATCGCTTAGGATTATGGACGAGTTATACCGCCGCCCCCTTTTTCATTTATGAGCTGTTCGATATTTTCAAGCATATCCCCTGTAATTTGACAAGCAAAACCCAAAAAATTGACACGCAAAACGCAAAAAAGCGGTGAAATATCTCATGTAAAGAGATTACCTCACCGCTTTATTTATTTCAGAAATAGTATTAAAACGCCGATTCAGAACCTTTTAAAACGGCTTAAAACTGTTTTTCAGAGCTTATTTAATGTTGAAATTTTAACTTTCGCTTTGTTCTGAATTACTGATCGACGCTGTTAAAGCGCCATTGGTATCATACCAATTTTTATTGCTTGAAAGAACGCATATTTTTCCGGTCTGTATGAGATATGCTATGCTTCCGAAGAATATGATTTTGCCATTGACCTCTCCGGCGTTTGGAAGGTCATCTTCGTTGTCACACATAAGCTGTGCCACATAAACGCCCTTTCCGTTTTCGTATCCTATAAGTTCACTTTCAGCATCCAGCATAACTATTGGCATAACAGCACCTCCCTCAAATCTTTTCTGTGAATCCTGTCAGGCATATCCAGCCTGCTCCCGATTTGAGCTTTCCCCATATCTGTCCGCTGACCCTCTTCTCCTTTATAATGGTATATACGCCCTTGTCACGAATGCAGCCCTTGATCTTTCCGTTCATTCCCGCACTGTCTCTGATATTTAAAGCAGCTACTGTTACACGCACCTGATATTCCTTCGAAGCGCTGCCGACGGTCTCTGTTTTGCTCTGAACAGCCGATACGTTCTTTGGTCTGAGCACACCCAGAATGCCGCTAAAATCGTGTTTTACTATCTGCGCAGGCTCGTGCAGACCCATTGTGTTTTCTTCCAAAGACCTGAACCAGTCCTTGTTTCCCTCACCGTTTCCTATGGCAACGTGTCCCCATGTTCCGTTTCCCCAGATAACTACGTCGCCTTTTTTGACAACAAGGTCTTCCGTATTCGGGATACGGTCAAACGCATTTACAAGCGCAGGATAGCTGTCAAATTTGCTGTAAAGGTCTTTCGCGCCGACACACCAGACCCCCGTTATCCCGAAACGATCCTTGATATACTGGTCGAAAAGGTCAACGCACTAATGGCTTATTTTTTAATTGAACTATTGATTTTTATGTAAATATGTGCTATAATTATAATATAATAGTGTATGATTTTTAAAAGGTTGTGTAATTATATGGATAAGTATACTTTAGAAAGAGACGGACAAATAGATTTTTATAAGGTGTTTTTGCCCCGTGTCAATCCATCGCTTGATATTGATGATATTCTCGCAGACAACAATGACGGTGTTATCAATGGCAATCTGCTTGAGTTCAAATTACACGTTACGGATTTGAATGCTGTTCTTTTACAGTGTATAAAATACCTGTCTGCTTTGCGTGTAAAGGGCAAGCCGATTCCCGCTAATATTTTGATTATTGATGTAAATGCAGCTACGCTATGGCTGTATCACTCTGAAACATATCTGTCGGATATTGAAAAACTGTATACAGGCGGAGCTTCTAAAGATAACAGCGGCTTTATAGGAGGCAATGCTGAAAGAGTTCTTCATTATGATAAACCGCTTGATGTTGAAAGCATAGTTAGGCTGCTCAAAGAATGCAGCTATACAAAAATACACATTGATGAAAACTGTATCGTTGGTTGGGCTACGTCATTCTATAAAGCGGTACCTACGGCACGAAAAGAGGACTTTCTTGGCGATGATACAGGAAAACATAAAACGATCGGAGAGATAAGAAAGCCCGTTCATTTTGCAAAGTTCATTTATCCATATACAGGACAGACAAATGTTAAGTTCAACTATCTTATGGATAAGCTGAATGATACTTTACAGAAAAAGAATCTCGGCGCTTTCTATACTCATAGTCTCTATGCTGAAAAATCCCTTGAATTGGTTCGCGCTGCTATTGCCCGTGTACCTGCTCAAAATGATTATATCATTTTAGACAGATGTGCAGGAACTGGCAACCTCGAAGCTGATTTGACTGATGATGAGCTTTCGCATTGCATTGTTTCTACTATCGAATACTATGAATATAAGGTGCTGCAAGAGTTACTCGGTGCAAAGGTAAGACACATTATACCGCCGATCGAAACAGCAGAAACATTCAATGCAGGACTTGTCAAAGGCGCAGACGCTTTGAGCAAAGAATATATCGAAAATCCAATTATCAGACAATACATTGATAACCCGGAATGCACTATCATTCTGTTTGAAAATCCGCCATATACGGAACCGCAAGCAGTTGAAGGGCAAAAAACTGCGCCGTGGAAGAAAAGCTATGTTGTGTCCGAAATGCGGAAAGAGTGTTCCGGAACAGTTTCTAATGATTTGGGGAACGTTTTTATATGGTCTGGCTTCAAGTATTATCTGCGTCAGTCAACAGACAGTTATATTGTCTATTCTCCTGTCAAGTATTGGAAAGTTCAACACTTGATCAACAAAAAATTCATTACGGGTTTTGCATTTAATCGCCGACACTTTCATACAAATATTGATGCCTGCATTATGTGTGCATTTTGGTCGAATGAAGATGCTGATATAGATACTTTGGAAATAATCGGCTTTGATATTGGGGCTGATAATTCCCTGATCTTATGTAAAACCTTACCCGTACATCGAATATATGAGTTGTATAGTAATCGCTACAATGATAAGCGAACATTTGAAGATGATACGCCGGACGGTATTATATTAGGTCTCGACGGCTTAGAAAGTCCGAATAATTCAAGAATTCGTCCCTTGTATAATAATAACTTGTTGGGCTACATGATAGCGGGGTCAAGCGGATTTGATAAGCCGGATTTAGAGTCGTCTTTGCTTGTTTCCGGTTGTTATAGAGGAAACGGCTTTTTTCTGCGCAAAGATAACTACTGTATCGACATAATGATATTTACATAAACTCTTAATGCTAATCAATCCTGTTTGTATATCAAGTGTTTCAGCCTTTGTCGTTTATGTAAATATCATTATGTCGCTACACTACCTTGAAAAACTACCTATGTTCTGCGCGTCAAGATATATTACATATAACAGAGCTTGGACAGAACGTGCTCGTATAATGAAATCAGCAGACGGCGCTGACAAATTCAATGCAGATGTAGAAAACGGAAAGCTCTCGCAATTCCTATTAAAGTGTTTGCTGTTTACCTGTACGGAAATGCAAAATCATATGCGTACATTTACAGGCAGCGATGGACGTTTCTATCGGAACGAGCTTTGTCTTGATGATACAAACGGGGAAACGATTGCTCTGCGAGATATAAAAGGACTTGCTCTTAATGATAAAGAAAAGGCGATTTTGAAGCAATGGAAAACGGTGTTACAATGGGCGAAGAAGGCAGATAACTATGATTCTGCGTTGACATATGGAGTGTATCAGATTTTCACCGAACTCGATACGTCGCATACGGACGAAATAACAGGTGACACCATTTGGGATAATGTAGAATTGCATACTGCTCTTGCGGGATTGAAAACACTTGTAAAGGAGTACTACAATGCTGAAATAGTACCGCCGCTCTTTGAATATGAATTTCTGAAATAAAAAAGTCCTTTATGATACGTTTCTATAATTAGCCTATTGACACATTCGAAAAACGGTTCACTCATAAGCTCTCGGAATCGCTCTGTAAGCGTTTTTGGGGGCTTTCTTTTTGCGTAACTCGCCCGCTGACCCTATATCACCATTTTCAGCGGTATAAATATCAAGACCCGTCACGTTGCCTAAGATGTTCAAGGCGGTCAGCACCGCGCTTTTTGCTTCGCTGCCGACGCTTCCGATAAGCAGGTTCCCGCTAAGATCGTAAAGCTGTCCGTCAGCGTTGCCGACCGTCGTACCGTCGCAGGTCACTCCGGTAATGCTCATCGGGTAATCGCTTATGCTTCGTGCCGTCGAGTTGTCGCCGTCTATCGTATACGTCGCTCCGGACAGACCGAACTGCTTTATCTCAAACCGACCGTATCGGTTTATCCTGCCCCACGCGCCCATGATCTGCAAAGCCGAGCATACCATGTCACGGCAGGTGATCTGCTCCTCCGGCTTGTGCTTCCATGAAAAAAGCCGTGCCGCATTTGGAAAGCCCGATATTTGCGCTTCTGTCTGTGCCATAGAGAAAGTTTCGCCGCTGCCGAAGGTCACTGTAAGAGCGGCGTTTACATAGTCGCAGGCATATTTGATGAACGCATACGGCGTGACGTTTTGAAGCGCTCCGTCAGGAACGACAACGGGACGGTCAAAGTATACCGCCGCGTCGTAGGCGATGAAAGATGCGCTTTTCTTGCTGCGTTTGACCGAAGCGTCGTCAACATAAAAATGCCCCAAAGGTATATCGGCTGTCTGAACGCCCGGGTCGTTATAGTATTTTCTTGAAAGCGTGAGCCGTGCTCTTTTAAGTAAAGGCGACCTTAGCTGCTCTCCGAGTATCACCGACATTTCAAGCTGTGCTGAAATGAATTGTCCGAAGTTAAAGCTCCTGTCGCAGCAGTTTTCGGTCAGCACGACCGATTCGGCTAAAATATCTTCGTCGGTAATGGTTATCGGTTCGGCATCTATCGGCGTAAGTGTGCCGTGAAATTCTCCCCGTTGGTCGGGATCGTAGCCTGCTTCTGTCTGTATCATAAGATCACCCCCTAAAATTCTACAAGCGAGACAGTATATGAGCATTTCATATCGTCCGTGCTGTTGCCCGGAACCGACACGCTTGCCGAAGGATTTGCGGCATACATCTGTTTTGTTTGAACCGTCCCGGTCGTAAGGTCGAAGAACGTCACCGTGAGCTTTGCATTTGTTATCAGCGCCGCTGTCAGGGTATTAAGCGTTCCGACGGGTATGCCCTCCCATTCGGCTTCAATACTGTATATCCCCGCACGAAGCCTGTCGCGGTGCAGCACTCCCGATTCCGAGCGCTGGGTGCCGCTGCCGTCAAGATCGTTTCGCGTTACCGTGTATCCGGTCGGCGTCGGAAGAACGGTCGTCCCGATCGTCAGGATATTTGTTATTGCGGACATCAGGCACCTCCCGTTCTCTTTTTGCGGGTATTCCCGCGCTGTTCAACGTAGTAAGAAAGCTCGTAGCCGTCGATATATATATTAATATCATTTGCGCCCTGTTTTCCGTCAAAGCCCATTTCTCTCATTGCCTGTATCACAGCTTTCCGCATTTCGCTTAACGGAGAAACGATCTCCGGCTCGCGCTTGTTATCGCCGAGTATCGCCGTAAACTCACCGTAATTGGCGGGAACTACCGTGCCGGTCGCAAGCCGCGGGAGCGTCGGGATAGATATGTCGGATATGCTGATGTGCGGCATATTGAAGCCCAGCGTACCGCCGCCCGCCCAGTCCGGAATATCGAACGACAGCTTGTTTACTACGTCCGCAACGCCGTTTATGAGCTTTTCGACCGTTCCGGTCACCGCGTTGAAGCCGCTTGCGATCGCCCTTATCAGGAAGTTGATAACGTCGATAACGCCGTTCACCGGCTCCTTGATAAGGCTGATTATCCGCGAAAAGCCCTCCGCCGCTTTTACTGCTACGTTCGAAAACAGCGTTCTGACATTCGACAGATCGAATACCGAGGTCACGGCAGACCACGCCGTTTTGAAAGCGTCCTTTATCGACGTTCCGAGCTTTGAGAAAACGGTCTTTATCTTTGTCCCGATGTCCGAAAAGTGCTTTGACGCAGTTTCGGGCGAAAAGACCGATTTTATACGATTCCACGCGCCCGAAAATATCTCTCCGAGCGTATCCGCCAAAGAACCGAGCGCTCCTGTTACCCTGCCGGGAAGCTCACCAAAGAAATTCAGTATCTTTTCGGTGAAAAAACTCGTTATCCCGTCGAATATCGGGTGAAGAAAGCTGTCTGCTGCCTCTCCCGCCGATTTGAAAAAGCCCGTTATCTTGTTCCACGCGCCGACAAGCACCTCGCCGAGAGATACAAGAAATTCGTCCGTGCCGGTTTTGATGCTCTCCCACATACCCGAAAAGGCGTTCGGTATCGTTTCAAGAAAAAATCCCGGAATAGTCTCGGTTATGGTCTCGCCGAAGGAATCCCATATCATGATGATGCTGTCCGCAAGGCTGTTCATTTTCTCGCCGACAGCGCCCGAAAGCTCCGAAATTTTGTCGCCTATCGCTGCAAACGGACTGACTATCGCTTCAATAATGTTCGGAATGGTGGTTTCAACCAGCTCACTAAATCCTCCGGCGATCACATCGCAGGCGCCGACGATCTTATCGAATATCGGGTGAAGAACGCTGTCGATCTCCTCGCCGAACTTGTCATAGATCATCGTACCGATGCCCCAGCCGGCAATAGCCGCAGCCACCGCAGGCAGAAAAGCACCGGCACCGACAGCACCGATCTCCGCAAATGCCGGCGCGATAACTCTCGCCAGTTTTACGATAGCCGTACCTAAGCCGTTGACAAGCGCCGCGCCCTTACAGGCAAGCGTTATCGCCGCAATGGTCTCGGCAAGGTGAATAAGCACCTGAACATCTTCCTCCGTCATACTTTCGCCAAGTTTTTTTAGTCCGTCGCCCAGCTCGCCGATAAGCTGTATCGTCTTTTCTGCTGCCCATTTTGCAAGCGGCAGAAGAAAATTATCCCACAGCTTTTCTTTCAGCACCGGATACGCTGTTTCCCAAGCGGCTTTTAAGCCGTCAAGAGCGTCCGCAATCGCGGAAAGCACCGTCGGGATAAGCGTTTCGGCTGTCCACGACGCAAGAGGGATAAGCAGATCGTTATTTATGTCCTCCAGCCATTTTCCGAGATCATCTATGACCGGTCTGACAGCCCTTTCGAGCTTGTCAAAGGCTTCAAGAGCGGGTGAAAAATCGACCTTCCCAGCCCATTCCGACCATGTTTTTCCGATGCTTTCGGCATATCCGAGTACGACATTAAAAATATCCGCCGCGTGCTGAACGATGTCCGTACCGATGCCGTTTTCTTCCCACGCTTTCCTGAAGCTGTCCGCAAGACTTCCGGCAAAGGTGTTTATGTTCTTTATTATCCCGAAGATATGCCCGAGCATTTCCTCGCCGGTGCCGTTTGTCCACACCAGCGCGAAGCTCCTCCCGACGGACTTTACAAGCTCCCATATAGCATTGAGGGCTGCCTTGGCGCTGTCGATCACGTCCTGACCGTAAGTGTCCCATGAGCTTTTGAGCGGTTCTAAAAGCGTTCCGATAAGCCCTTTTAAGCCTTTTAGAAACGCTTCGAGTTTTTTTGCGGTCGGAGACGACTGAGCGAGCATATTCGAAATTTTGCTGACAACGGGCTGCGTGTCGGCTACCGCGTCAGCCGCCTTTTTTATCCCGGACGCAGTCTTTCCAAGCCCTGCCGCGTCTGCGGTATCTGCCGGAGATTCAGACATTGTATTGACAGGAGCCTTGACCGTAACCGTATTGTCCTCTGTCTTGTCGGCAAGTTTGTTGAGCTTATCGAAGCTCGCAAGGCTGCCCTTGTTAGCTTTCTGCGTTTCCTCGGCGGCTTCCGCCATATCGTAATAGCTGTCCGCCGCCTGATCCGCATCAGCGGCAAGCTGACCTGAGCTGTCGGCGTTTTCCGAAAGCGCTCCCATACTTCCATTTGCAGCACCTGCAAGCCCGTTGAAGCTGTCAGCCGTTTCGTCCGCAGCGTTGCCGATGCCATTCAGAGAATCCGAAATATCATCTGCCGCGTCTTCGGAAATATCGGTAAGATCGGTAAAATAGTCGGAGACATCGTCACCCCCGGCAGTAACAACGCTTATGTTTTCGACAGGCTCGCCGAACACGTTGGCAATAGCCGCCGCTGCCATTTCCGCCAAAGTCGCTATCTGTGCAAGAAGATCGGCAAGCCTTCGGAGAAGCGGAAGAAAAAGTATCTCCAGCTGATATACCGCTGCGCCGAACTGCTCCTTGATGTCTCCAAGGGTATTTGAAAGCTGTTTCATTCGCCCGGCAGGAGTTTTCGCCAGAGCCGCATTCACACCGCCGACGCTGCTTTCCACCACCTGTGCGAGAGTTGCCACGCGCTGTTCCTCGGTGCCGAATTTCAGCATCTTTTCCTGGGCTTCGTCGAAGCTGTAACCGTAGCGGGAAAGAGCGGCGGTCTGACCTTCAAGCACCTTTCCGAGCATAGTGGCGATCGTCACCGAGCTTTCGGCGGTGGCGTTGAAGCCGTACTGCTGCGCGAGCATATCGTTAAGCACACGGTTCATGGTTTTCAGCGAATCGGCGTTCTCGATATATGTTGACAGCTCCTGCAAGCCGGAAAGCTGTACCTCATCGCCGATAACGCCGACCTCCTGAAGCTCCGAGGCATAGCGCTTTGTCGCCTTGATCTGATCTTCCGTTGCTCCGAGGTGGTCGCGCAGTATCGTTTCGAGCTTTGTTTCCGCCTGAAGCTGTACATCGTAAAGCGATTTGCATTCCTTGGCAAATGTTCTTACCGCTGTTACCGAGAACGCAGCGGCAATCGCGGTGCCGACCTTTCCTGCAATATTTTTAAGGGACTGCATCTGTTCTCCGAGCGTGCTCAGACCCTTGCTGAATCCCTTTGTGCTGATCTGTGTGTCAAAGTTCAGCTTACCGTCGATCATGCTCTGTTCTCACCCCTCTTATTGCCCGAACAGGCTGTTTACAAAATCCTCCTCGGCTTTTTCTTCGTCAGTCTTTTTGCGCTGTATCATCACAAGCCGTCGATGTTCGTTCACAAACTCGCGTTCCCATTTGTCGAGAGACTTTTTCTTCGCCATTTTCTGCCGCAGATGCATGACCGTTGACAGCAGCGTATCACCCGATTCGGAGAAATATCCGAGGAACGTCCACCAGTGCATATATTTTACAGACCTCACCTCAAAGCCTGCTGTCTTGTTGACCGCCGCGAAGATCATGCCCTCGTCCTGCTCCCAGTCGAGTGTTTTGGCGTGAAGCTCCGTTTTGGGCATATCCCCGCCGTCCAGAAACCACGAAGCACGCTCCAGCGCTTCTTCTATATGCTCCGCCGCTATCTCCTCCGGGCGCTCGTA
The DNA here is from genome assembly GCA_902776945.1 of uncultured Ruminococcus sp. Classification (GTDB taxonomy): domain Bacteria; phylum Bacillota; class Clostridia; order Oscillospirales; family Ruminococcaceae; genus YE71. The sequence continues at coordinate 21,136 of CACYSH010000017.1, read as the reverse complement.
CAGACTGCTTATCATAACAGCAGCCTTTTCGCGCCCGTCAAGCTCCGGGTCGTCAAGCGCCTGAAAGATTATGAGCGCCGCCCGGAAGTCGGAGCGTATCGGATAAGCCTTTCCGCCGACCGTCAGAGTATCCGGAAGCTCGCCTATCATTTTTCAGCCCTCATCGGAACGGTTTTGGCGGCGTTAGTATACTTCCCGATCTTCTCGGCGGACAGCTCGCTTTGCTTTCCGACCTCTGAGGCGATGTATTCCCCGATGACCGTCAGAAAGTGTTCGTAAAGCGGTTCGCCGTGAACGGGCGACATACACCATGTATCGCCGAACACCGTATCGCTGACCGGCTGACCGAACGCCGCGTCGATAAGTTCACGCAGAGCCTTGTCAAGCCTTCCGATATTCTCGGCGGCTGTTTTCAGCTTGTCATAGTCGGGAGAGGAAGTATCAAGCTCCCTAAGCTCGGAAATGCTGTCAAGGTCGATGTCGCCGTACCGCTCGGATATTTCCTTTGCCTTGTCGCCAAGCTCGGCAAAGCGCTTGATAAAGCCGGTGTCGGTGGGATTCAGCCTTATCACTCTGTTTGGGTCGTCGCCTAACTGTATGTTCCTGTATCCGTCGTCAAAGCCCAGCTTAACTGTTTCTGCCATATTATCAGCTCCTAAATATATTTAAAGGGCTGCCGGAACAGCCCTTTATTGAAGTACTTTAGCCCTCGGCTGCCGTTTCGCTGCCGGAGGTGTTTTCTGAATCGGGTGTGAAAGTGACTGTGCCGCCTGTTATCGTAACAGTTCCGTGAACGCGGTTGCCACAGGGAGTGACCGTGAAGGGGATAGTCACGCCGCCCTGACCGCCGCCGTAGGACGTAGGCTTTACCATGCAGTCCTCCTGCCATGCGTCATAGCCGCCCGTTGTCTTGTCGATCAGCACTTCAAGCATTTTGGTCTTGCAGTCATCGCCCTTTAACCTGTTGAACGCAATATCCTTTATCTTCGGATATATGGCGTCGCCGGGGTTCGCGTAATAGGGGTCGGCTGTCATGGTAGGCTCGTAGCCCTCGTCCTTTACGGAAGATTCGTCAAGTATGTTCTTGACGGTAGAAGTGTTCGGGTTAAGCTCCATCGACATATCCTCGATGTCCTTGCCGATAAGGTACCAGCTCGCGCTCTGACCGCCGAAGGTGCTGTCAAGAAGGTGCCTTAAATGGCTTCTCTGGAGCTTGCCGCTTTCATAAGTATCATACATGATAATGTTCTCCTGTTCTTATCTTTTGAATATCAGATGAAGCTGCACCTGATATATACCTCTGTCTCCGTCGTCGTCAAGAGCAAGAAGCATACCGTTGTCCGCCGAAACGCTTACCGCCTCAAAGCCGGAGGGCAGTTCGGGGAGCTGTCCGCTCCTGCTGCGGTCTGCCGTCCAGAAAACAAAGCGCTCGGTGAATTTCGAAGCGTTCAATCTGCTCAGATCGTCGGCGGTGTATTCACGGCTTTGAAGCGTGGCGTTGTACTGCCATGTCTGACCGCCGAGAATGTCTTCCGATAGCTTCGCAAGACCGACAGTCGTTACAGCATAGCTTTGCGGTTCCTCGTCCACCTGATCGACGTGCAGATCAATATCGTTCAGGAACGGACATTCCTTTACAAACCCGCTTACCGCTTCAAGCAGACTATTTAGCTCCTGCAATTTTCTTCACTCCTCTCAGTATCGCCGGCAGATGATCACGCTTCATGCGCTCGAACCACAGTTTCCCCCGCAGTCCGCCCTTTGCCGTACCGTCTGTTCCTCTGCCGCGATTTTCATAGTAGTTCTTTCGGGCGTAGGGCGTGTCCCAATGCACCATGCCGGAACCCTTTACAGTTGCGTCATCTCCGGACTTTTCAAGTATTCCGTTGTAATGCGGGACATAAGGAGCGCAGTAACGCAGCACCTCGCTGTCCACAAACTTCTGAGCCATTCCGCCCATTCCGAGATTACGATAAGCAAATATTGCCTTTTCGGGTGCGAGTTTGAAAGTGAGCTTGATAGTGTCCTTACTCATTTTGCCGTCACCTCCGTGTGCCGCATAGCGGGAGAGCCATACGGCTTCGGACTAACTGTTGTGATTTTGAGAGGGGAATAAGCTCTTAAAAGCTCGGAAACGTTCTCAAACGCAAGATCGACGGTGCCGTGAGCAATATAGTCGGACTCTGCCGCGCACGCGCCAAACGGGAGATGTATCAGCGCTGTATCGGCGTTCGTAAGTCCTGTTTTATTGATATTCACGGCTTTGGTATCCTGCCACCAGCAGGGGTAGTGATATGTCGTGTACCCGTTATTTGTTTTATGCCATACGGTGCATTCTCCGTTGTACCTCATCACTAACACCACCCTACCGCCGGCAGATATACCGAAAGCACGGCAATGAGCCTGCTTTCAAGGCTTTGGCTCATGTCAGCGCCGCCGGAATACGTCACCGAATAATCTCCGACCTTCTCCGAACTCAAAACGGTTCCCGGTTCGCTGCTGTAATAAACCTCGGCACAGGCGCATACCGCTTTGTCAAGCATTTCGCCCGCGGGAACGCTGCCGCAACGCGCCGAGATGTATTCCTCCGCACGGGCGGCATAGTAATCAAAATCGCTTTCGGGAATCTTCTTTCCGAAGAATGTTCCCGTGTAAAAATCGTAAGTCGTGCTCAATACGGCACCTTCTCGTCATAAGCCTGCTTCACTGCCGCAAGCAGTTCCGACTTTTTTGCGCCCGCGGGGAAATCTATCCCCGCCTGGATTGCGAACTCCCTGAGCTGACCGAGATTCATCTTGTCGAAATCAAGAATGTCATCGGCGTTCACGCTCTGACCGGTATCGTCAAAAACAAGTCCCACTGTTCTCATGACTTCCTCCTTATGCCTTGTGGTGCAGGTAGATACCCGCCGCCTTGTTGTCGTAAACGTCGGTAAGTCCGTAAGCGCGGAAGAAGAACATCCAGCCGTCGGACTTCTGATTCTCTTCGGGAGAAACGACCTTGTTTACGGTGTGCTTCTGATACTGCAAGACCGCCTGCTTCTGGATTATCATGAAGTTGATGTCCTTGCCGCCGGAAGCCTTTGCGTAGCCGCCTGCCTCCTCGCCGGAGGTGGTGCCGTCGGCAAGGTCTATCGCCGTGTAGAAACGGCTCTGCGGCACCTTGATGACAGCTGCAAAATCGTCGAGCACCGCCTTAGACTTGGTGAGATCGACATTACGAGCGAGGTTGAGCAGCGAGGGCGTTATGAAAAGATAACGCTCCTCGGAGGGGACTTCGTCCTCGTCAAGCACGTTCTGCGCGGTGACTATCGCGCCGAGAACGTCGGTACCGCCGGAAAGCGTAGCTCCGGAAGACACCTTGCTGATACCCGTAGTCCCGGCGTACTTCGCAAAGCGGTAAGCGTCAAGCTCGGGAACGGTCTTTGTGCGGATAAATTCGCTTGCGAGCCTGCCGAACGCCACGCCCGCGGTCTCCTCGTTGTCCATAGCGTCAACGGTGAACGATCTGCCGCGGTCGTAGTCGTACTGCATCGTTTCAAGGGTGAGGGTCACGTCGCCCTGAACATAGCCGCTGTTCCTCGAATAATCGGCAAGACCGTCCATGCTGATCTTCGGCACGATGATCTCATTGGCGTTTGCGCCCTGCTGAATGAGCGTGCCTGCGGTGTCGAGTACCGTGGTCTTGGCGCTCTGCTTGTAGACCTCGTCGAGAAGGTCGATGTACTTCTTGAACTTAGCGATAGAATTTGCCATTACTTATTACCTCCGTTTGCGCTCAGTCCCATGACCGCACGCGCCTGTTCGTCCGTCAAGCCTTCGGACGCCGTTCCGTGATCTATACCTGTGTCGATGTGAGCCGAGGGCTTTTCGCCGCCGTCGTCAAAGAGGAACGCTTTCTCGGCTTTGAGCTTGTCAAGCTGTTCGTCAAGACCTGTCAGCTTTCCGTCCTCTCCGATACTCAGCAGCGAGTTATCGAGCTGGCTTTTTGCGATGCCGATGTCACGCGCCTTCGCTCCGATCAGCGCCACTTCCAGCGCCTTGTCGATCTTGGCAGCGGTCAGATCGGCGTTATACTTCTGTTCCCAGTCCTTTGCCGCCTGCTTCAAGCCCTCGATGTCCTCGCCGTCGAATTTCTTCACCTGCTCGGTAAGCTCGGTGACATTCTTCTGCGCGGCTTCAAGCTGTGCCGTAAGGTCTGCGGTCTTGCCCTGCTCGGCAGTCAGCTCCGCCGTATGCAGTTCAAGCGCCTGTTTAGCCTGTTCCTCGGTGAGCCCGAGGTCTGTCAGCTGTTTCAGTTCCATGCGTTTTACCTCCGTTAAAATGTATTTTGAGTATAATAAAAACGCCCCTTAAAGAGCGTTTTATTCGGCTTCATATGGTTTAAAAGTATGCCTGCAATTATATACCAGCGGCTTTCTTTCGATCACCCTTGCGGTTATCTCTTCGTTATCATCTATGATATGTATTTCCGCTTCGCTTTCGTATTCGTCAAGCAGGTTCGCAAGGTTTAATATCCTGTCGCCGAGCTGTGCGATCGTATCTACGTCAAACGATTCGCACCTGCGCTGCCTTTCTTCAAGCATTTCGATCTGTTCTGTCAGCTTTTTCTTGTACATTTTCTTCCGTCCTTTCGGCGTCATGCTTCACGCGGTCGTGAAGCTCTGCTGTCTTGGCGTTGTTCCACCTGTCAACCGTTCCGGTGAGATACCCCGTAATGCGGCGTATGCGCTCGAATTTTACATTCGGAGTATGCAGAAACAGATCGACATATTCTCCGTCGGGCTTGATGTCAAGCGTTCCCTCACGCTCGAACGGGTGCAGGTCGGTGAATATCCTCACATATTCCCGAATTTCCTCCGCGCTCATGCCGTCGGGACAGTTGCCTAACTGTATCATTGATTTTCCCCCCCTTCATGGGTAAAATTAAAAGCCCCCGAAGCGGGAGCTTATATTACGTTCTTGCACGACGTTTGTTTGCGATTTCTTCTTTTTTTCGGAATTCTTCATATGCCTTTTTAGCACTTTCGGGGGCATCTTCTCTGACACCTTTCCAGCCTCCATCATGAATTCCGTCATATCCTTCTTCATCGCTTTCAGGGTAACATTCGATATACTCCAAAAAGTCTTTAACTACTTCATATGGTAAAGTCATTAAATCAACTCCTCTTTCAAAATATTCCAAATTGCCTTTGATAATTCATTTGAATTATCACCGTGTATAATATAATCAGCAATTGCCTCAGAAATACATTCTGAATTATTATATGTAGAATAAATAGAGATTTTGGACTTCATTAAATACTTACTAATCGGATTATGTGTTTTTCCTTTGATTCGTTCTATCGCTCGATTAACAATTTTAGTGGCTTCTGTATGTTTTTTCCACGCGTTGCTTTTATCCGTATATGATAGAGCTGTGTTTCTGCTGATTATCAAACCGTCAAGGATATGACCCATTTCATGAGCACCAAAAGACAAACAGTTGGAGCCGTCAGGGTGAAAATGGCTCGAAGATTTGAAAAGCGCAGAAAGAATTGATTCACGGTTCTTGTAATAGTCCTTACTATATCGAATCGTTCCGGAAAAAGTAGTTTCCATGATAGCTTTATCTTTAAGTGTACCTAAACTTATCCTATGCAGATGCTCTCTCGCCTGCGGGAACTCTTCAAGAACGACCTCTATTCCACGCAGACCTTCAAGAACCGAATCAAAGTCCAGCTTATCAAGCGACGGGTCGAGGATAACTCCCCACTTGTCCATAAAATGCTTGACTGCGGAGGGTATATCCTTGCACTCTCCTACTGTCCCTATTATATCATTATTTACAGCGTTTGTCAAGTTTAAATTTTTAGGAATCAGGCTGAAATTCGACGTATTTCCGCTATTTCCCGAAGGGCTACCGACCGCCTTCTTTGCTGTGTAACGCCTGTTCCCATGCACAGCCTTCTGTGAAACGCTTTTATTGAACCCGACAACACGGGTGCGATCGGGTCTCGGAAGAAGTCCGCTTGCCTTGCAATGCTCCGCAAGCCGCGCTTCCTGCTTTTTAAGCGTGTTCGATTTGCGGTCGAACTGCCTTTTTAGCTTTTCTTTAAGTGATTCGTCATCGGTGCTTTGAATGGAGCTGTCAAGTGCTGCAAGCCCCCGCTTGGAGCTTCTTATAGAACGCTCTATCGCTCGCTGGCGTTGAGTTGCGGCGTATTCTTTGGCGTTTTCTTCTTTATCTATGGGAAAGCTCGCACGTTCGGAAATGCCCTCGAAGAACGGGAAAAAGTCGTGCCGGCAGTTCCAGCCCTTCAAGCCGTCCCCGGTGCCGTAGCCCGTGCGGGAAAGCGGCGGGTACTTCTTGCTTTTGCCGGATATGCTATAAACCTGCCCCTGCCATTCGGCGTGGGACGGTCTCGCATCGCCGTGAGAGGTCACTTCGACAAGATCGCAGTCCATTTCCGCCGCAAGGTCAAGCTGGATTCTGCCCGTCGTCTGTCCGAGAGCAGTCAGCACCGCACGCCTGACCGCGACGTCCGCCCAGTCCGATTTGCCCGAAGGGTACGTTACCGACTGTATGCCCTTGTCCGCAAGCTCCTTCACGGCGCTGTAAACCGCCTCCTGCGGCGAGAACGCGCCCGAAAGCACCTGCACATAAGCCTTGTCCATAAGATGCGTGACGGTCGCCCGCGAGGACTGAACCATGCTCCGCGTGATGTTCTTCATAAGCCCGTTCGCGTTGCGTATGCCTGCCCGAAGCGAATTGCTGAACGCCACCGACCGGAAGAACGAGCTTGCGTCCTTACCCGCCATGCGGTATATTTTGGCATCGTTGGCGATAGCCTTTTTGCAGGCTTCGGTGTAAAGACCCTTGACCTCGCGCCGCGAAAGCCCGGTGTACTGCGCGATAAGTTTGTTGACCTCCGATGTGCTGCTTTGAAGCATCTGCGCCTTGTATAGCTGCCATTCAGCAGCGGGCGTGAGATAATTTGCCTTGCTTATCTTCTTCGACACCGACCTGATGATCTCCGTTTGCAGCTCGTTTATCAGATCGGTCAGATCGTTAGGCAGCTGTTCGAGTGTGGAGGGCGAGAGCATTAGTCCTCACCGTCCCCGAAGTCGAGTATATCATCGTCTGTTTCAACGCCGTCGAGAACGCTCTTTGCTTTGTTCTCGTCCTCGCCGTACCACTTCACGCGGTATTCCCACGGAAGCATCAGCCCCGTGGAAACGTCCTCGCGGTCACGCGCTCTTTCGGCGTTCTCGTCGATAAGCGGGCTTTGGTCGAACATTATCTCAATGCCGCAGTCGGGCTTTATCCTCGGGTCGATGTACTCATGCCCGATTTGAAGCAGCGTCCGCGTCAGCCTTTGCAGGAACGCTTCGACCTTGATAAAATGCTTGTGCGCGTTCTGAATGAGGTCTTGCTTGTCGCCCGTGTACTGCGTTGCTGTGACGATAGAACCGCTGTTGAACTGGTAGTGCTTAGTGCCGAAGCCGACCTTGAACGAAAGATAATCAAGCTGCGCCTGAATGCCGTTCGTGTTGTCCTCCACGCGCAGATCGGGGTTATGCTCCGCGACAAGCTTTGCGCCGTCGTCGTTGAAATTCACGCCGAGCGTGACGAGCAGCTGCTGATCCACATCGTCGGGAACAACTCTGCGCCCGCTGCTGTCGGTCTCCAGCAGCGAGTTATTGATGAATACCTTTTTCTGACCGAGCCGGAAATCGCTGTTAAGGTTGTTGTAGGCTATATCTACACCTTTAAGATTGTCTATGGCGTTTGCGAACACCGCGCAGCCGAGACCGTTCGAGCCGGGAATGCTGTTCACGACAGCGGGTTTGCAGATGCAGAACCACGGCGTATCGCTCCCGGTGTGGATCACGGGCGGGATATTTTCGGGAAGCTCCTCCTCCCTGACGATATTTCCACCGGTGTCAACACCGAAAAGGTGATTCTCGATGACATATTCGCTGTTTTCAAGCCTGTGTATCTCCAGATACAACTTGCTTTTCCCGCGTATGCTGACATTCGAGCAGAACGCCGCTTCGGTAATGATGCCGTTATCTACCGAAAGCGGGATTATCTTGTCAGCCGCTATGTATATGAGCCGTATGCGGTTTCCGCCGTCGATAATTATACTGCCGGATTCGTTCACCGCGGCGTTCATGCGTATGATTATTGCCGCCGTTCCGGAGTACATCATGCGCTCCATAAGATCGTTAGCCTGCTCCCAGAAGTTATTGGCACCGAGAACGCCGCCGTGCTGGTTCTCACCTTGCAGCCATTTGGAGCTGTACTCGTCAGCAACTTTGATGACTGTCTTGTCGTTTATGAGCAGGCTCGCCCAGTCCTCGCATATCTTCTTTGCCATTTTCATGGTGTACATATCGCGGGAGCGTATCTGCTTGCCGTCATCGAACTTCACGCGATGGAACGGCTCGTAAAAGCCCTGCCACCAATTACGCCATATCTCTATGATGTTATAGTAATCCGGTTTCAGGCTGTAACCGTATTTCCGGTTCAGTCTGCTTATGATACTGTTATTCAGAGCTGCCACCTCCCGCCGCAATAAGGGCTTTCATAAATTTGCTTATACTGTATTCGAGCGCGTCAGCCGTGTCTATATCGCAGGTGCCGTCGTCAAGGCGAACGTCCTTGTCCTCGATGCGGCTGTCCCACACCTGTTCCGAAAGGCTCTCTATAACATGAGTACAGTTCCGCATGACAAGAAAACGTCCCTGTGACATCAGCGTGTCAAGGGTCGTTATCCTGTCCTTTATGGGTGCTTTATAGCAGTCGGTCACGCGCAGGAAAAGCCTTGCGTTTCTGCAAGCCGCTCTCATGCTGTTGATGAGCGCCTGAGCTTCGTTATCAGCCCACGCCACCTTTATCAGAGCAGGGCTGAAACGGTTATACAACCTGCGTACAAATGAGATAAAATCGCGGTTTATCTCCTCCGAGCCGACAGCGCCCTTGCCGCCCTCTATCCTGTGATCGTCAACAACGACGATCTCCTTGAAGCCCTTCATTACCGCAGTTGCTACAAAGGTAGTTTTAGAATTGTTTCCGCCGAAGTCGATGCCGATCTGTATCGAAGCTATCTGCTTTTCATCGATAACGTTGACAATATATCTTTCCGTATCGTTAGCGAAAGACGGGAAGATCAGCCCGTCGGCAGCTATCCTCTGACCGAGAATATCCCGCTTGTACCAGACAGAAGCGTGATCGTACTGCGACTTGATCTCCTGCCGGCGCTGTTCGGAGACATTTATATTATCGTCTATCGTGAAGTGCTCGTAATTGTAGCCGCCGAGAAACTTTCCCGTGTCGGTATCGGCTTTGTATTTGTCGATATACTCCGTATATATCCAGTGCTTGGGGTTGCCGGGGTTCAAGTCCCAGAACACCATGCGCTTTTGGGCGGCAATGCTTCGGTTCATGGCTTCTTGCACGAAATGCCTGTCGTGAAGGTTGATCTCCGTAGCTATCCACATTCCGTAGGAATTGCCTCGTATCTTCGTCCACGAATTAGACAGCGCAGCGCCCGAGAATATCACTATACGGGTCTTGAAGCCCGTGTCCGCGCCTTTTATTATCAGCGCGTCGTTACCCTTGTACTTTCCCCAGCGGCACTGACCTCGGAAGTAGTTTTCTATCCCGAATCCGTTACACCCGCCGAGTATCAGCTTGGCGTTACCGAGAGTCGAAGCGCTTGCAAGATGTATCTTGTCCTTGGTCGTTTTAAGCTCGTGACAAAAAGCATATACATTATCTACTGTCTTTCCCGCACGGACGGCTCCTTCGGCTACGTTCATAAAGCAGCCTTCGGAGCTTCTTATATATGCCTTGTGCTTATCGCCGAATCGGTAAGGCACTGTTTTTCTGCGCTTTATTTGCTTACTGCTTTTTGCCATCTCCATATATCTCTTCCTCCAGCTCTTCGGTGTCTTCAAGCTCAGGCTCTGACTGCGGGTTCGGAGACCAGTTCTCGGGATCCTTGTTCCGCAGCCATTCCATCAGCGCGTTAAGGTTCGGAGCGTTCCTGTGTACCGTCCGGCGGAAGGTCTTTCTGCCGCGGCTGTCGGTGCGCTCCTCTTCGGTCACACTTTCTGCTCCGAAAGCAAGCTCGATCAGAGCGCGTTCGGCTTCGGAGTTTACGAAATCTGTATTACCAAGCAGCTTCTTAAACTCCTTATGGCTTTCGACAAAATCCTTGACAAGCCTTTTCCGCTCCGTTTTATCATCGGTAACAGAAAGAGCCTTCGACAGTTCGCCGAGGCTCCTTACGGAAGTATTCTTTTCTTTTTCGGTGCCGCCGACTGCCGCACTGAGCAGCTCGACCGCTTTCTTCTTTCTGGGATTCATCTGCCCCGGCTCCTTTCCTGTCATGATATTAAAATACGGCGTTTTTTAGAGGGGTCTTGCCTTGGGGGTATAATTTTACGTCCAACGGCTTCAAAACCCGCTATAACCGCGCTATAACCGTTTTTAAGGGCATAGCTCCGCCATAAAGAAAACGTCTGCCGTTCTCTCCTGTTTTCCATGTTTGACGTGACGCTTTCGGAAGGGGACGAATCGACCCTACTTATTTCATCACAGCTTTTCTATTTCTGCCGAAATGCTAAAAAAATGTTTTCTGCCGTTTATCTTACAGCACAGCCTGCAACGTTTCTGCCGTATGCTGTACGATACTATTTCCGCTTCTCTTCCTTTCAGCAGTCCGTCGGTTATAGTCAGTGTCCCGCCGGAGACCAGACCTTTATTTACTCCGATCATACCCGATTCGAATATCCATCTCAGCCGATGTTCCTCGGAGTACGAAAGCGGTGTCGGATTTCCGAGTATCTTCAGCACTCCTTCTGTTTCGCGGATAAGGTAGTATTCCACGGCTGTAAGTTCGGTTTCCGCAAAAACATATCCCGGAAAGATGTATCGCCTTACTGTGTTCCATATACCTTTTCTTCTTTCAAGCAGTTCCTGACGCGGAGCATATGCCCTGATTTCCTTCATGAGAAGGGTATTGACAACATTAAACTCACTTCCGCCGGAGACCTGTACAACATATATCATACTCATTCACCACGCTTACGGTCGAGAAAGTCCAGCACCTTTGAATAAAGCTCCGGCTCCTCTTTTGACATGAGATCGAAGAACATACCCTTGATCTGATCGAAGCCCGCTGACATTATATCCTCGTTCTTGATGTCAAGGTTTTTCTTGTATGCCGCCGCTTTCACAAGTGCAGTCGATTGTTTAAGCAGCTTTTCAGGGTCAAGCTCCTTCCATTTCTCTTCAGAAGTATTCTGTATCCCTTCGACCACAACATGAGAGAGAAGGCGCAGGATAGCCTCGCTTATATCAAGCGACGGATATTTATTGACTTCGTCCATTATGGCTCTGAAATTTTCCTGAGCCATATGCAGCGCCTGTATCGTTTTCCGCATATGACCGGCATACCTGCTGATCGCCATAGGTGATATCGTCATATTTGCTTCGCTTTGGATATATTCGACTATCTCCGCGTATTTGAAATTAGCTGCTATCATTTCGTCCACTTGTGACTTGATGTCCGCCGGGAGTTTATCGACCTTGAAATGCCGGTTTCTTTCCGCCATTGCTTTTTCCTCACAATTCGACGCAAGGGTCGATGATGGCGTATCTCAGCAAGCGGGAGCCATTCGCCGTAGCCTTTGCTTTCAGCTCTTCAAATTTCTTATCGGAAATGGAAACATCGGTATCATCATCTATGCTTCTTAAATGAAGATACCCTGCCTCGTAAAGATAGTTGATGCTTTCGATCAATTCTCCGCGAGTGAGATTCGGGAGCGCATACGCAAGACTCGTCAAGGGATGAAAATCATGCTCACACATATTGAACACCCTCATAACAGCGCCATTGTTCTCTTTGAATTTCCCTGCCTTGATAAGTTTTTTCTGTCTTTCAATATCCATATTATTTCTCTCCCTTCAGAACCATAAGGATATCCATGATTTTATCGAGTTTGGTCTCTGTTTTGAGCTGTTCCCGGTAAAAATCCTCTTTGGTAAGATAATTCTGCTTGACTTCTGTAATATCGGTTTTACATTTGTCAAATTCATCTTTTGAGATAAACGAGGTCTTTATCCTGTCGATCTCCGAACGATGTCTGTCAAGCTCGTCCATAACGCGCTTCAAGAAGTATGCGATTATACCCAGACCGCCGGTCAAAGCAAGCTGAAACGCCATTGAAACGATCTCCTGACTTGTCATCCCCCTCACCCCCAAAACAAAAATGGTATCATTGCCTTTATAACAATGATACCATTTATTAGTGGAAATGTACAGCGGAAAATCCCTGTTATTTTTGCCGCAAAAGATCATCAAAGGTTATCTGTCCTTCAAGCGGCTCGTTTCTTTTTTTGATAACAAAGTCCTTTACGATCCCCCGGATAGTCCTTTCGTTCAGTCCGTATTTTTTTGCAAGATACCTGTGATTAAATCCGTTATATTCCTTTATAATTTTAACGTTTCTTATAGGTCGTAAAATAGTGTCAACAGAAGGCATATATACTCTGTCGCCGTTAATCAGAACAGCAAGCTTGATGAACGCTTCTTCGCCTATGCAGTCATATATCTGTTTTTGATCGTCTGTCAGCTTATCATACATTATGTCTATGTCATCCACTTCCGTCACCCTGCCTTTTTGCCCTGCGTTCTGTGGTGTTCACATAGCGTTTCAGCTGTTCTATCAGCTTTGCACACTGTTCCTGCGTAACACAGCGAAATGGGTCATCGGTCGGTATTATGTTCGTTCCGCAGACCTTTTTGATCGCACCTTTCAGCCTTTCAAACACCTCCGCAGAACCTGGATTAGGATCAAGCTCTTTGAGCCGGTAGCAGTACCGCCAGCACAGTCTCTGCTGACCGGGAGTCGCCATGCCGTTGTATCCGAGTTCTTCGTTGTCACGGCGTTTGGCTTTGTGAGCAGGCGGCTGACGTTTGTACAGCTCCGAAAGCACCGCCTTTGCTTCACTGTCGGTCAGCTCACTAACGGAGCTTTTTCCGGTTACACTGTATACAAGTTCGTGAAGCAGATCGTCACGCCCTTTTCCCTTTATGCCGAGCTGAGTGCCTATCGCGTATATCTTCATTATCTGTTCCTTAGCCGCCATGCTCTATGCCTCCTTTACTCGTTGTCGGCTAATGTTATCTTTATCTTCGCTGTCTGTTCGACCGTTACAGCTCCGTCCACCCAGCCAAGCGCCTCGGCTATCTCCTGCTCCGTACTCCTGCCGTTGAGCTTCATGAGCTTCATGAATTCTTCCCACGCACATATCTCCGAAATGAGATAGGCGTTCTCTTTTGCGTCCTCCTCGGTCAGACCTCCGAGCTTCATAAGGTTCTTCATATCCGTGTCAAAGCTCTTGCCTTTGAGCTTTTTGAGCAGCGCCTTTTCGGTCTTGTCGTCAAGCCCGAGCGATCTTACCAGTTCGCTGACCGTACCGCCGCGCAGATAATCGCCGTTGTAGATAGCCGTCAGCATACGGCTCGCGGCGGCGTTCAGTTTGTACTTCACCTCGGCGGTAACTACATCTCCGTAAGCCGCGCCGAAGATGTCTTTCAGATATGTCGGATAAACTATCTTCAAGCTGTCGGCTTCAGTAAGCGTTACCCTGTTGCCCCTGCCGTCGGAATATTCCACCGACTTGTACTTGCTGTCTTTGAGGTCGTCCTCCATAGCTTTGAGGAACTCCGCCTCGATCATATCAGCCTCCGCTTTAAGCTGCTCGATCTGTGCCTTGATCTCTCCGTAGCGCCTGATGCGCTCGTCCGCTTTTCTGTCAAGCATTTTTCTTCACCCTTTCCATGATACTTTCCGCGCAAGCCGGGCATATCTCCGAGCCGCGGTATTCAACTACTTTTTCGATGCTCCCGCAGAAGCGGCAGACCGGAATGTGTCTGCCGATCAGTATGCCGTTCTCCGTCACAGTCAGATCGACCGCTGTTCCCGGGAACAAACCCGCTTCGGCTCTCATCTCCTTCGGGATAGTCACCCCTCCCGAGCGGGGCATTTTCTTGTGCTTTGTCTTCATGCTCATCGTTCCTTTCATCATCATTTCCTACCAAGAGAGGCTACATACTGTCCGTAGCTCATTCCCGCGTCCCTTGCAAGGCGGTTGATCTCCTCAATGGATTTTTTCTTAGCTTTGGGAGCCGGAGCGCTTGTATTTATCCCTAAGCTCCGAGCCGCTTCGCCAAGCGCCGCGAATGCTTCCTCAAGGTATACCCGTTTGTTCTGATAATTCTGCACCGGGTTTTCTTTCCGTCTGTAATAGCTTTCGCGTGCGCGTTCCTTTTTCTTTTCGGCAGAGCAGGGGTAACAGTATTTCTGTACCCAGCCGATTTTCTTTGGGAATACCCCTCCGCATCGCTCGCATACGAACATCGTGCCGTCGTCAGGCTCCGGCTCGGTATCCTCCGTGAACGGGCAGGCGTTTACAAGTCTGCCGTCCGCGCTTTCAAGCATATACGAAAGATCGTATTCGCTGTTTCCGGTATGAATATCGTTCATGATCTCATCTCCCTTCATCTTCTGCACTTTTTGTCCTTGTGTTCTGTTATGAATACCGCCGCTATCGTCCGGCGCTGTCCGGTATATCGGTGCTCGATGTTCAGTTCATCGGGCGAGGCGCTGCGGACAAGCCAGTTCTCCGGTTTGAGGTGATAGTATCCGATCATCAGCTTCTGTGCTCTTGTCGGCTTCTTTGCGTGTTTCATATACCATCCTCCTTAATTAATGAACAACCCGTTTCTTATCTTGGCAGCTTGTGCAAGACCGCTGCAGCTTACATCGTGCTGACTTTTAGCGTTGTAGTAAAGGTTCTTGGCTCCGCGTATGGACTTATCATTATGGTGAGTTATTTCAAGAAGAAAATTGATAGCCTCGTCGTCATCCGCTATTTCGGGAAAGAGAAGTTTCAGGTCATCGGCTTTTACCTTTGCCGTGCTGAAATTGAATACATCCTTGATACGGTTGTCTATCTGATTCAATCCCGCTTTCTTGATCTTGCTGTATATCGTGTCATTCCCGACAAGAGCAAGTCCCAAGGTCTGCCCTTGATCGGCAAACACATCGCAGAAGCTCCTTATCCCGTCAATGGTGGAGCCGGTAAGATGCTGCGCCTCGTCAATGATTATCACCATGCCGTCAGACATCTTGTTCACTATCTCCTGCCACATTCTGCTTGATGCTCCGTAGGATACGCCGAGCTGTTTGCCGATCAGTTCCAGTATCGTTCGCTGGGACTTCACAAAGCTGTTCACGGTTATGAATACCGATGAGCCTCTGTTGTCCTTGTAGAACTCCTTGCAAGCCTGAGTTTTTCCCACACCGGGGTCTCCCTGAATAACCACTATCCCACCTCTCAGCTGACAGCTTTTGATAGCTTTGTATACCATCGTCGAAATGCTTGTCGGCTTGTAGCTTCTGTCTGTGACGATCTCGGCTGCGGCTGCCTGCTCCTTGTTCTCGAAATACTCGATCACTTTTTTGAGCTGGTTCCCGACATTGCCGGTATATGTACCTTTCTTTATGGCGTTATACACCGAATCGGATATGCCTACCTGACGGCAGGCTGCGACATCTCCGCCCTTGCCCGTTTCCTTGTTCATCAGCTCTTCGGACAGAGCACTCATTTTTTCCATTGCCCACTGCTGCTTGGCTGTAAGCTCTTTCATAGACCGATCATTCCTTTCTTTCATCATTATTTATGTTGTCGAGATATATCTCGATAGCATCGCTGTTTTCATATCCGTTAGCGGCTGCCTGAAGCTGCTGCGGGAATTCATTTTCGTCCGGTCTGACTAATATGATATTGTTCGGAGAGGATATTTTGAACTTTTCCTTGCCGTGAGCCGCCTTGATCGCCGCTGCTTCAAGCAGATCGACCTTGAACGCACCGCTCACACCGTCAAGCACAGACCGAGCTTCCGCCTTGATGAATTTTTCGACCCTGCGCTGTATCGCCATCGGTTCCGAAACTTCCTCTCTTACCTTGCTGTTGAAATCGACCAGCAGCTTGTCTGCGCAGCCCCATGTGAACAAATACCTGTCCTCGGTATCATATATCCTGACCGCACGCAGATCGGCAGGGTCATAGCGCACATATACCTCCTTATCGAGATAGCGGAAGGTATTTTCATAATCCATGAACCATATTTTTTCACCCGCGATATTAAGGAACACACCGTTGCGCTTTATTTTCTGAACACGGGTCGTCCTGAGAAGCATGAGATTAAGATCGCTTTCGTCAAAAACTCTCTGTCCTGTCCTCTGAATCTCTTTGTTCCAGACCTCTATCCGGCTCATACCCTTGAATCTGCTTTCATAGCCGCCGTATGGCTGCACATTGTAATCATAGTCGATCCACTCGGCTATCTTTTCCCTGATCTCATAATCACAGGCGATCTTTCCTTCCTTGATGCGTCTTGTCAGCCCCTCCGGCTTCTGCATGATCGTTCCGCCGCAGTAGCTGTCGGTAAAGGCTCTTGAAAACTGCATCGTAAGGGTAGAATAGCTGCGTTCTATTGGCTTTGCCTTCGCGTTCCTCGGCATAGCGTTTCGCATTTCTATCCCCATTCGTTCAAGAATAGTCATAGGCTGGAACCCGGGTTCAGCCGAGCCGCGCTTTCTGTGACCCTTTCCGGCAATATCGTGCGTCAGGAACTCGCGCCCGTTATCAAAATACAGCACCTTGGGTCCTCCGAAGCGCATTACTCCGTGTCTGAACGCAATAAGCGTTGACTGTGAACAGGGATTGTCGGTCACGTTCCAGCCGACGATAACACCGCTTTTGGCATCCATAAACGAAGTAAGATGCAGACGGTGTGCCTGTCCGGTATCCTCGTCGATGGAAATGATGTCAAACGTGTGGTTGTCGGCAATCCATACCTCGTTGACCTCAAGCCTGTCATAAAGCCGGTTGAAATACGGCAGGCAGTTGTCACGCATGGCTTTCGTACCCTTTAACAGATATTCCTTGACCGCCTTTAACATATCGGTCTCGATGTGCCTGCTGAACGTTCTGACTGTCGGTATTCCGTCAACAAGCTCGGGATAGTATTCCTTCATGACCTCTACCGTCAGTTCATAGCAGCGTCCAATCTTCGGCTGTGTTGGCGAAAGATAGATAAAAACGAACTGATCCCACACAATAGGGTCGATACTGCTCGCTCCCTTGTTCGCCCCGCCGCGCTTTCCGAGAAGCCCCGCAAGGTCGTTCAGCTTGTACGCCGTCCACTTGCGGTAAAGCACCCCCTCGGATAATTGCAGTTCCGGGTGTTCGAGCCGGCACTTTGCTATGAAAAGCTTGTCTGCTTCGGTGCGCTTGCCGGGGTACTGCTCGCGGCAGTGTTGCCATTCCTCGACGATCTTCCGCCACAAGACGATCTGTCCGCGCTCCTCCTCGGAGAAGTCCTCGAACGACTTTTCGGAGAGCTTTTTAGGCGGTTTTAACGCCTTTTCAACAACAGGCGGAAGACCTGCTTCCTGTCTTAATCGGCTGTAATACCTCGCTTGCAGCTCTTCCGGGAGCGATGACACGGGTATCATGTATTTCGGGCGTTTTCGGTCGTTTATTTCTATTGTGCAGGGCAACTTGCCGTCTTTGCACAGCTTTTGAATGTTTTGAATACTGCACCCTTTTAGCTCTGCAGCTTCAGTGACTGTCAAATGATCCATATCCTCACCTCCGTGTGGTCTGCCATCATCAGTACCGGGAGACCGTCCCCGGCAGACAGGGTACATACCTTTTTGATATGGTATGTACTCCTGTTTCGGCTTTATGATGCCTTTTCTCCGAACAGCTCGCCGACGGAGCAGTGCAGCGCTTTGGCGAGCTTTACGAGCGAAGCCGCCGTCGGGCTCCTTTGCTCGTTCTCGATGTAGTTTATCATAGCTACGGACACTCCTGAACGCTGCGCAAGCTCGCGCTGACTAAGATCGAGTGCCGTCCGCTTCTTCTTTATTATTTTACCTATCGTCATTATCTTCTACCTCCATACACGTTCTTATAAGGCGCTCGCTCTGAGCGTGCTTGTAGCTGCGGAGCCGTTTTTCAAGAATCTCGTTCTTTTCGCTCTCGCGGCAAAGCGCTGCAAGCAGCAGCGAAATGACAGCGCCCCAGGCGAATGAAAAGCTCCAGCCGATTCCGAGAAATATCGCGAAAATGAACAGCATTATCACGAATTTTCCGTCATCCACACATATCCGCCTCCTTTAACAGGTGAACGGCGTGAAGCACGGCGAGTATGTCCCGCGTACAGCCGACGATTCCCTCGTACCTCAACCATGTGTCGAAAACGTACTCCGCGCCGTATTCCTCGCAGGCGTCGTTCAGCGTCCGATAGTTTGTGTTCTTAGTCTCGTTGAACGCTTCAAGGACGTTCCGGGCGGTGCTTTCCATCAAGTCATCCATTCAAAGACACCTCCTCGACTGCAACGGCGTTTGTGTATCGGTAGCCCTGAAGCTCCGCAATGTGAACAAGGGTAAGTGTCACTTCAAACGGCAGCTGCCTTTCTCCGGCTGCAAGCACCAGCTCGGCAAGCTCCGGGCGCATCGGCAGTTTAATGCAGGTCTCGGCGGTCTCCGTAGCGGTGCTAAGCTCGGGGTCGATCTTTTCCATGTGGTAGGTTATCATTATGTATCTCATAAGCTCCCTCCTGTTATGTATCGTTTAATGATTTTGTACTGATTGCAGGACTTTTACAGCCGCTGTTATCGGGCTGTCTCCCGTAACGTTTATCTTACGCTCCGCGCCGGCTCTCATGCGGACGGTGAAGTATTCGATCAAATCTTCTACGCCGTAGCTGATATTGAAGATCGGGATCCCCGACTTGCGGAGAATGCCCGCCAGTTCCGGAATGAGCTGCCGCTTAAGCGGGTCGGGCTTTACTTGCGGTAATAAAACGATGTCGCTGTGCATTGGTTATCCCTCCTGTCTGAAATTGTAGATTATCGGAAATCTACAATTTTTCTGTTGACGGTGTTTGTTTTCTATGGTATACTATTATCGGATAAGTGCGCATACTGCGTTCACTATGTTATATTATATCGATATTTAGTTCATATGTTAAGACTTTTGCCGCTAAAAAGTTCTATAAATTTTGGAGGACTTAATTATGAAATTTGCACAAACATTAGATTATATTATGACCTCTAACAACCTGTCTGCTTATAAAATAAGTAAAGAAACCGGTATCTCCGATAGATTGATTGGATATTGGAGAAAAGGAGATAAGCTTCCCGGAGCTGAAAACCTCTTAACCCTCGCTAATTATTTCAGTACATCTGTTGATTATCTTTTAACAGGCGAACATAACTGTCTGCAATCAGGATTGTTGAACGATGATGAGCAAGAACTACTGTCCTATTTTAATAAGTTGAGCGATAAAGATAAGGGACGAATACTTGGAAACGCACAGGCTCTTTCAGGAGCGCTTGAAAAGCCATCAGAAGAAACCCAAAATACCATTTTTATAGAATGCTATCTTCTGCCTGTCAGTGCCGGAACAGGTATTTATCTTGATAACTGTGATCGGGAAATGCTTGAAGTAGAAGAAACTGATCTTACTCTTGAAGCTAACTTTGCTCTGCGTGTGTCCGGAGACAGCATGGAGCCGGACTTTAAGAACAAAGACGTTCTGCTCGTCCGCTCACAGCCCACTGTTGAGATTGGGCAAATTGGCATCTTCATTCTTGACGGAGAGGGATTTGTGAAAGAGTTCGGCGGTGATTGTCTGATCTCCCACAACAAAAAATATGAAAATATTAAACTGGAAAAGTACAACGAAATCTACTGCCGTGGACTGGTCCTCGGAGTACTCGAAGATGAGCAGATAGTTTAATGCGACACTGTCGCATTAAACTATAAAAAGTGTCGCATTGTCGCATTAAAAAACCACCGCCCTCCGAGTTCTCGGTGGGTGGTGGGTGGGGGTGCGCCTGTTATTTTCAAAACGCTTTCAAAACGCGCTATTATTGACTTTTTGGCATTTTCAAAATCATCAAAACCATTTCAAAATGAATTTTAATCGGAAATTTTAAAAGGCAGAACCGACCGCCGATATGGTCGATTTTGCCTTATTTTTTTAGACAGTAAGTTTTTGGCAATGCGTTACAGTAACGGCTTGTAACGCTCTTAAAACTACGTTATAACGCGGTTTTAACGCTTTATATTCACGGCTAACGCTTTCTAACGGGTAGTAACGTTTTTTGCATTTTGCACGTCCGGCAACAGCCGTCTATGAACAGGTTTTCACCACTTATCTTTTTCAAATTCAAAAGATACTTTACAACAGCATAAAACACACGCTCGATCTGACCTCCCATTTTCTGACGAAACCGTGAGATAGTGCTGTGATCGGGAGCTACAAAACCATCGAGGAGCCACATGAAATGGATATCCCTTTTGCAGAGCTGTTCAATCTTTCGGCTGGAGAAAGAGTCGTTCATGTAGCCGTAAATGAGTATCTTCATCATGATATCTTCGGGTACCGCACCGTTCCACTTGCTCTGTATCGTGTAATCTTCTTTGAAATAGATCTCGTCTATTACATTGGCCAGTACTCTGACCGGTGAACTTTCTTCGATGTAGATCTCATAATTCATGTTAAGACGTACTTGACAATTTCTCATTTTTATGGTACAATCCTTTCGTGGGTTATTTATTTCGCAATTAAATTATACCACAAAACGAAGAGCTTAGCTATACCTTTCGGGGTTCGCTAAGCTCTTTTTCTTACTTTTTGGGGTGCAACAGCCCCACCAAATATAGAGGACTTGTGACTAGTACTCTTGGCAAAGCCTCCTATGAAGTACTTGGGTTGCACCCCAACATTGCCATACAAATAGTCCTTAATTCAAAACGGATACTTGATACTGTGAACCTCATATCGATCAAGTCAAGTAAACTACCACACTGTATCCATAATAACTGTCATGCCATGTAAAATGTGATAAGCAGTCCGTCATAAATTATAATATTCATTCATCTAACTTGATGGTTTTACCAAAGATTTCTTTGCCGCCTGCATCGCGTTCTGATATATGTACCTTTACAGCTTTGCATTTGAACTCTAGCTGATTGTTTGCATCTAGATATGTC
>CACYSH010000016.1 GCA_902776945.1 uncultured Ruminococcus sp. | reverse complement strand
GAGAAAAAAAACGGTGTAGGGGCGAGCATCGCTCGCCCGTGTGACCCTGAAATTGCCGTATTTTCAATAGTTTTATATTAGGTTAATGCGTATGGGGCATGGACCCGGGTGCGCCGGAGTTCTATCCCGGCATTCCGTGGAGACGATACTATACCGATCTCAATTTTGAGAGCTATATTTACAAGTGCGCGTCCTTCAATGAATTTCTGTATTCCTATACCAATGCACACGGTCATTGGGTAAAGGGATTTTATATGCCTATGGAGATCACCGACAATGATGCCGCTGTTCGGTCTGACGGCAGCGTTAAGACCCTGTACTGTCTCTATACAGGAACGTTTTCGGAACAGTTTGAGCCTGACTCAATGGCGGGACATTCGCCCGAAGTGGCTGCCGCAGTCACGAACATCAGCGTAAGACTTCATGAAACGCAGAATTATTATCAGGCAATGGCGGCGGCAATGGGCGAGCTTCAAAAGGTCTGCGGCGCTGTAAGCTGTATGCTCTATACAGTAGATCCAGGGCGGCAGTGCTGTACGCTTATCAGCAACAAAGGCATACAGAAGGAGTACCTTGATGTGATGTGTCAGGAAATGTCACGCTCTCCTTTTGAAATAGCGGCTGCGTGGGAGTACGACCTTGACGGCAGCGACTGTCTGCTGCTTGACGACCTCGATATAATCAAAGAACGCGATCCGAAATGGTATGAATCCATGAAGGGCTACGATATGAAAAATATCATCTTGTATGCTGTCAGAAACAATCACAATCTTGTCGGCTTCATCTGGGCTGCAAATTATGACGCGGCAAAAATGGTGCAGATAAAGGAAACGCTTGAACTGACATCATACCTGATCGCTGCGGTAATAGCCAATCACCAGCTCGTTTCGCAGCTTGAGATCAAAAGCACTATGGACGGTCTTACGCAGCTGCTCAACCGCAACGCCATGAATGACCGTGTGGATAAGCTCATTTATGACAAGCCTGACAGAATGGGAGTTGTTTTGGCTGACCTGAACGGGCTGAAAACAATAAACGACGATGAGGGTCATGACGCAGGCGATAAACTGCTGATAAGAGCGGCGACCCTTTTGAAGCTGGCTTTCGGCGAATACGAGATATACCGTGCCGGAGGAGATGAATTTTATGTTCTCTGCCCGGGTATCACCGAAGAGGAACTGAAACAGAGGGTAGGGGAGCTTTTGTCTCTTGCAAACAGCACGCCCGATGTGAGCTTTGCGGTCGGTTCCGTATATACCGACGGAGATTATGATATTCGCGACGCTATGAAGACTGCCGATGAAAAAATGTATAAGAATAAGCAGGAATACTATCAGAAAAATCCGAAAAAGAACAGACGTATGCAGAATGCCTGATGCTGTAATATAAATAAGCGATTTCGTAAAAATGACAAAGCCCGCAAAAAACGCAAGCTCCGGGTAATAGCCGCAATCTGAACAGTTAAAATTAAAATCGGCAATTTCAAGAAAATCCAACAAAAACACACAATTGAATAGTTCTGCATAACGTGACGGAAACAAAAAAATTGCCGATTTTAATTTTGTACAGATTGGCTTCTTGCTATTTCTTATGAGACTGTGACCGCTCATTCTTTGGGGGAAGACTCTTTGTACGAGCTTGCTGGCATTAACATAGTTAATGCAGCCCCCCTTCCTAAGACTTTTGGTTTGCCCTCACTTTGCGTTTTTGTGGGCTTTGTGATGTGCAATTTATTTTGTTGTTTACTATAATTCACACAATAAAATATCTTTCAGAGGAGTTGATTTTAAGCCATGAAAATGAGTAGCGATCAGGATAATGCAGACAGATTTCCGCTTTTCAACAGGATAAAACATGACCACGATATAAGCGTGTATATAAAAGCGCAGAACGAATCCATGCAGGCAATTGGTTATACGGAACACAGCTTTGCTCACATCGGCGTTGTTGCCGATCGCGTGGGATATATTTTAGAGACATTGGGTTTTGACGACCATACAATTGACCTTGCATTAACGGCAGCATGGATGCACGATCTTGGAAATGTCATAAACCGCGAGGATCACAGTCAGTCGGGCGCTATGATGACATTTTATCTGCTTGATAAAATGGGTATCCCTGCCGAGGATATAGCGCCTATAATCAAAGCGATCGGCAACCATGACGAAGGCTGCGGCTTGCCCGTAAGCAATATCGCCGCGGCGCTTATTTTAGCTGATAAATCCGATGTCAGAAGAAGCAGAGTTCAGGATAATGACAAAAGAAATTATGATATTCATGACAGGGTGAACTATTCCGTTAAGTCTTCCGTGTTAAAGATAAACCAGGAACATACAGCCATAAAGCTAAAGCTCGATATTGATACAAGATACGGAGAAATTGGCGAATATTTCGAAATATTTATGGAGCGTATGCTGCTTTGCCGCAAAGCAGCCGGTTTTCTTGATCTTGAATTTCATCTGATAATCAACGAGCAGACTTTGATGTAGATTACTGCACAAAGCTCCTGCTGAAAAGGACGGAAAGTCATTCATTAGATTTGAGAGGTGTGAATAATATGGCAATTCTCTATTTTTCCGATGTCCTGAAAAAAGTGGGTTTAGACCCAACAAAAGTCAAACTAATCAGACACGCGCTTTCAGATACAGTTTTTAAGGAATGTGCTGACAGAGGAAAAATATATGAATACACTCGTCATCAAAGAAAAGACTTTAAAAAAGGATATGACTACTGGGTTGTGTTTATAAGCGGCAAAGGCACATTGGCTCAACTTTACACAATATACAAAGTCGGAGGTTATGTTGCAGATACTCCCGATATGCTGCCGGAAGGAATGCCCGCCAAAGAGGCCGACGGTTACAAAGGAAATGGAGCAATATACGATCTAACCAAAATAGATATATTAAAGGAATACGAGGGAAAGCTGACCATAGACTGGGGCACCTCTACCCGTATGTGGCATCAAAAGGGAACGACCGAAAAACCTATTATTTCACTAATGCCAGATGAGAAGAAAGTATTTATGGGATATGAAGATGTGCTTCTTTCGTATGACCAGTTGAAAGAGATTGTGGATAACAAAGAGATTTACGAGGCATGGCACGTTGCGCTGAAATCTGTAAATGCTGTCTATCTTATCGTTGATACGGAAACAGGCAAACAATATGTAGGCTCGGCTTACGGTGAAGATGGTTTATTCGGCAGATGGTGCTGCTATGTAAACTCACATCACGGGCATAACAAGAAAATGGAAGAGCTTATCTGTGACTATCCCGAAAGATACCACGCTTTTCAGTTTTCTATACTTCAAATACTCCCCAAAACAATAATCCCCGAAGATGTTATAAGAATAGAGAGCAAATGGAAAGCAAGACTATTGAGCAACAAGTTCGGAATGAATGACAACTAAAGAGAATCAATATGATCTGCCTAAATATTCCCGAATCCAGTTGAATCATCAACAGCGTGACTATCACGCACTTCAACACCGATCCGCTCGCTGTCGAAAGCAAGACATACAGTACCGGCTTCATCAGGTATCATCTTCACTATTCTGACAGCAAGTACCCTGACAGGCTTCGCAGGATCGTCAATGAGGATAGGATAATTTAAAACTATAAATGAGCAGTATAATCAATTTGCACAAATTCAGACTATCACAAAGCCTGTATGGCGGGGGGTTACTCCCGCTTTTTTCATGAAAAGGCTTAAATTAGCGATAATTATTTATGCAATTTGCTCAAAAACGCTCGTTTATATTTTACATTTTTTCTACACTTTATTAGTAGATATATAATACAAAATGTGGAATAATGTGGTATAATGTAGACAACTCGTAAAACGAATGCGAGGACATCAGTTCTTGTCACGGGAACTGCTGCGAAATGTGAAAAAAGAAGGAGGAGTTGTGAATGTTTCAGAAACTGTACAAAGTCGCACAAGACATCGCAATGCAAAAACTAAACACTGGTCAATGTACACCGGAGGACACTGTTTGCGTAATCTCGGCGGCATCACAGCGCGTATTCTTTGGCGTCAATCATTTTGAAATGCAAAATGGTATGCAGGTGAATGTTCATGCTGAAGTTGATGCGATGCAGCGTATGCAGGCAAGCGGGGAATTTATTGCGGAGTTTATCCTGCTGATCAATGTCATGTCATTACAGGCGATGCTCCCATGCGCCCAATGTGCCGGCTTTATTATCAGCCTGGCTCCGCAGAATGCAAATTGTCAGATAGTCCTGCCCGATCGTATGATACCGCTTGCACAGCTTGGTCAGATGAACGGCAATGCCGGATTTAATCAGGGTATGCCCGCAGGCGGTCAGATGTACGGAAATATGCAGAACGGCGCACAGCCGCAGAACGGGATGTTCGGGCAGGCTTCGATGTCCGGCTTTGTCAATATGCCGTTCTCGCCGCAGAATCCGAGCGTGACATCCAAGTATAGCAGTGCATATGTGCGTGCCAAAAAATCCAGCGGCAGCAAGCTGAAGGACAGAGTCAACGGATTGGCAAATGCCGGAAAGGACATTGGCAACGACGAACCGGAAGAGAGCGAGTTCATTAAAAAGCTCTTCAAGAAGAAGTAAATCAAGCATCATCATACAAAAATTTATTATAGAAAGGATTAGATAATATGGCTACAAAGGAAAAAAAACCGAAAAAGCTCTCACCGATCA
The DNA here is from genome assembly GCA_902776945.1 of uncultured Ruminococcus sp. Classification (GTDB taxonomy): domain Bacteria; phylum Bacillota; class Clostridia; order Oscillospirales; family Ruminococcaceae; genus YE71. The sequence goes on along the minus strand of CACYSH010000016.1, from coordinate 55,320 downwards.
CCTGGATTCTGATCGGTGTTCTGGCAGTCATGGCGATCCTGATTACATTTATGACGGTTTCAGTCAGCCGGATCACGGCAAAAAATGCACAGAACAATATGCAGACCGTTGCTGCCGAGCGTGCAAAGGTCATCAAAGACTATGTGGTCTGGGCTGAAGATACTCTGGATAACTTCAGTCATTCAAGTGATGTCAAAAATCTGCTGCTCAACCCGAATGATCCCGAAGCAACGAAGCAGGCACAGCAATATAACTCCGATTTTGCATCCGATATTGGCGACCTTGAAGGTCTCTACATCTGTGACTGGAATTCCAAAACTCTGACGCACAGCAATCTGGACACAGTCGGCGTAGTCATCCGTGAGGGCGATCGTCTGGAGCAGCTCCATAATGCGCTGAACGAAGCGGGCGATGATACCTATACCGCCGGCATTCTGATCTCCCCGTCCACCGGCAAACAGGTCGTTGCGATCTATAAGGGTATTTTCGACGGCAACAAGCCGATCGGCTTTGTCGGTCTCGCTGTCCAGTCTGAAAAAACGCTGAGTGACCTCGCGACAATGCAGATCTCCGGTCTTGAAAACGCCTCCTACCTGCTGATCAATGCCAAGGATAATGTGTACCTGTATGATTCGGATCCTTCGAAGATCGGTCAAGTCTGCACATTACCGGATATTCAGAATATCAATGCTACGATCCTTTCGGGTTCGGGAGAATATGAAGGCATTGGTGAATTCAAGGATGACAGCACCGGTACAAAGATGCTTTCCACCTATGTTTATCTGAATGATTATGGCTGGACGCTGCTCTTTAATGCGCCTTCTTCGGAAGTTTACGGCATGAGAAACCAGCTCCAGATCTTTGTTTTGATCTTCGGCATCCTGATCCTGCTGCTGGTTGGTATTTTCGGTATCATCAATGCGCACCAGGAGAGCGTCAACCGTAAGCTCGGTCTCCAGATCCAGAAAAACGCCGCAACTGAAGATTCTCTCCAGGCAGCGATGTTCCAGGATATTCTGACAGAAGTAAAGAACCGTGTGTCGTTCTCTGTCGATATTGATAATATCAAGACTGACTCCAATCACCCCTGCTACTGCGTTATGTTCGATATTAAAGATCTCGCTGCGATCAATATGCAGTTCGGCAATGATGCAGGCGACGCGGTACTCTGCCGTACTGCACAGGTTTTGACGGAAGCATTCCCGGACGGAAAGGTTTACAGAACAGGTGACGACGAATTTGTTATCACGATCCTGAAAAATGACAGTTCTTCCCTTTCCTATAATCAGGTTGCCGGCGAGATCTTAAAAGCACAGAGCGAATTGATCAAGAAACAGGAGATCCCTGACGGCGAGATCAGTGTTGCCTATAAGATCGCAGCCGTATGTACTGCCGATGAACTTTCCACCACGATCGTTGCAGTTCTCAAGGATATGGCAGAACAAAACGGCAGCAGCCCGCTGGGTCAGTTTGCGTTCTTAAATCTCGATTCGATGTAATTCACAGTTCTCTGTTTGCTGATGAGAATATTCGGCTGATTTATAGTATCCTTTTACAGTTTGACCGCCCCGTTCCGAAAGAGAATGGGGCGGTTTGCTTTTTGGTAAAACTGTGCAGCTTTCGAAGAAAATGTGCAGCTCACCGAAGTTATGCCGCAGTTGAGCGTATAAGCCTTCGATACCGCGAACACGATAAAGCCCGATGCAAGGCAAATAAGTCCTCGCGCTTTTCCGTCGGCAGAATCGTCCTTGGTAATCGTCAAACCCTCCCCCACAACGCCAAAAAGCCGTCTTGCTACAGACGGCATAATTTTCCCACCCCCAAGTTGCAGGTTGGTATTGCAATTTGGGGAATAAAACGAAAAAAAGAACCCCTCACAGCATTTGTGAGGGGTATTTGTTTGCATATAATAATCACTCGCGCAGACTTTTTGCAAACGAAACGTGTCCTTTAAGCTCGGTCAGACCGCGCTTTTTGTAAAAGCCGTAAGCGGGCATATTTTCGTCGGTCTGCAAGAATATGTGATATATCCCCATTCCGGTAAGTGCGCGCTCCAGCTCGTTGAAAAACGCGCTGCCTATCCCGCAGCCCTGCCGTTCCGTCAGTATGCAAAATTCGTCGATGACATACTCCGTTCCGCGGAACCAGTGCTTTATGCAGCCCATTGTCATGCCGATCAGCCGTCCGTTTTCGAAATATCCGAACGTCAGCGAGTTGGGATTTCCCGTAAGGTCGGTAATGTATGCGTCAAGCTGCTCCTCGTCGCTCCAGTCGTCATTCCAGGGTTCGTTTGTAAAGACGGCGCGGAAAAGCTCCTTTATTATCTCCTTGTCGCGTATGTCAAGTTTTGTCAGCTTCATATTGATCACCTCATTCAAGTCGGAAATGTTCTGCAAGCGCGGCTAAGACCTCCTCGCGGGTGTCGCGCCCGTCGTTTTCCCTTACAAGCGTAAAAAAGCCGCTCTGTGCGTATTCGTCCCTTGTGATAGTCTGGATTTTTTTATTTTACCAAAAACGCTCATTTATAGGTAAATATTGTAGGGCAGGGGATTGCTCCCGCCGCTTGTCGGCACGATTTTTCCCACCGCCGCGATTTTCTGACCTTCGCGCAAATCGTTTGCGAAATATCGCCTGTCGGAATGAACTCTGTTCATGCAAACTTGTTCAGACCGCTCTTCTTGCTATTTCTCACGAGATGTGAACCGCTCAGTTTCCCCCTGCACGAACTTGTTCGTGCCACCCCTTCCTAAGACTTTTGGTTTTGCTTTCACTTTACGTTTTCAAGCTCGTCCTTTTCTACGGGCGGTGAGTAGTAACTCCCCTGTATCATATCGCAGCCCGAACCCGCAAGCATTAACGATGTCTGCTGATCGTCGGCACCCTGAACCATGACCGTGAGCGAAATGCCGCGCAGAATGTCTATAACGCCGCTCAGTATCTTCTTGCCGTCTTCGGAATCCGAAGCCTTTACTATGCTTTTGTCAAGGCGCACCGCGTTTATCGGCATATCAAGCAGGTGCATGAAGTTTGAATATCCGCTGCCGAAGCCGTCAAGCACTATCCTGAACCCCTGCGTCGAGAGCTTTTTCAGATTTTCGTTGAATACGCGGCTCATGTTCTCGTAAGAGGTCTCTTTGATCTCAAAGGCGATGTGCGCGGGATTTACCCTGAAACGCTCGCGCAGATTCCATATAGTGTCGGTCAGATCCATTCTCATGCACTGAGAAACGGGCAGCCGCACGCAGATGTGCTTGTAGCCCAGCTTTTTGAAGCTCTCGCTGCCCATGAAAGTGAATACCTCTTCAAGATAGCGGTTGCTCAGGCTGACTATAAGACCGCGCTCTTCGGCGGCGTTTATCAGCAGTTCGGGGTCGATGCTGCCGTAAACTACGTCTTTAAGCTCGATGACCGCCTCCGCGCAGTTGAAGCCGTTTTCCGCGACTGACCATATAGGCTGATAGCGTATACCGAGCTTTCCCGATACTACTGCGCGGTTAAGTATCTCGTCGATGTGCGTTTCTATCTGATAATCGCGGCTGTCGGTTATCGCTTCTGCGCGGACGTATATGCGGCTGTAATCTGAGAAACGCGCAAAGTTATGTCCGAACCGCAGCAGCTCGTCAATGGTGCGTATCTCCTTCGGGAAAGTCACGCTGACAATGTGCATATCGGGCTGTGCGCCTGTTTCGAGTATATCGGCGGCGATCGTGCGGATGCGGTCTTTTATCGAGGGTATCGCCTGCACGGGGTTGTAGGTGTCGTCGTCAAGCACGGCGTAGAAATTGCCGGGCGGCTCGAAATAAAGCTCGCAGGATATTTTTTCGCGCTTTGCGAAAGCGCGTATCTCCGTGTCGATTATGTGTATGTAGCTTGAATACGATTCTCTTAAATAGCTGCTCATCTCGGCGGCGTTTCTAAGACTTATCATGACAATGCGCGTATCGTGACCCGTCACTCTTATCTTGCCGATCTCCTCGCAGTAGGCGCGGTAGCCGGGCAGACCTGTGCTTGTATCTACCTGCAATTCGGGGCGCTGTACATACAGCACGACAAAAAGCACGGTCAGCGAGGTGGCGAACGATTCTATTATATATCTCGGATAAAGATACTGCAAAAGCACCGATGTCAGGTTTATAACGTACATCAGCATGAGCGTTATAAAAGAACCGAGATCGAGCGTGTGGCGGTGAACGATAAGATAGATAACGCCGATTACAAGATAGCAAGCCGCAAAGGCGTAAACAACGATCATATTCGAGCCGCGCTGGTAGCCCTGCTCAATGGTGACGGTGAAAACCCAGCCTGTTATCTCGTTGGTGGCGAGCATTGTAACTATGCTGAGATAGGGGAGCATAATGAACAGTCTCGGCAGTACCTTGTCTATCTTATACCATGTTTTGGTAGTCGAGATGATAAAGAAAAGGTACGAAACGTTCACGGCGTTTCGGGTGATAAAATAGGCGTATTCGCACATTTTCACCCAAAACACAAATCCCGTGCCGAAGGTGTAGCCTACAAACGCGAGCTTTTCGACTATCTCGCAGAGGTCGGCGGCAAAAGCAAAGACCGCTACCTCAAGGTAAAGGCGGTTCGATCTGCCCTTATACATTTTGCGGATAATGGTCGTCGCAATAATGATAAGGTAGACTGGAACTGCACATACGTCAAACAGCAATATCTTATCAAACATATTCTTTCCTCAGTTCTTATAGCAAACGTTCGTTATTTACCCCGCGCAATTCTTGTAGGGCGGGGGCTTGCTCCCGCTTTCGACTTGCTCCAGACCCGTGCGAAAATCCTTACATTCGCGCAAATCGTTTGCGAAAATCGCTGCGCTCTTTCATTCTCCGGGTTGATTGCCTGAACCGCTCAGTCTTTTTGGAAAACCCTTCTGAAGAAGGGTTTTCCCCTGCACGAGCTTGCTGGCATTAACATAGTTAATGCAGTCACTCCCTTCCTAAGACTCTTGGTTTGCCCTCAGTTATTATTTTCTTTCAAAAATCAAACCGAATGTTCCTTCGCCGCAGTTGGCACAGATCGCTGGTGAGGCTTTCTGAAGATATACCTTGTCAAACTTCACAAACTCCGCCACAATATCGCGTATTTCCTCCACCTCGTCCTTTTTCATGCCTACATAGGTTATAAAAAGCGCTTCGGTATTTATGCCGTGCAGGTCGTATAACGCTTTTTTTATGTAGGTGCGCCGCGCCTGCTTTAAGTTGCCAAAAAATACCTTTCCAATGGTCATAGTGCTGTCCTTCATCACAATGACAGGGTGTATCATGAAAGCCGAACACAGCCTGTTGATACGCTCGGAAAGCCTCCCGCTGCGGCAGAGATAATTGGTGTCGCGCATAATGAAGCTCGTTGAAACTCTGCCGCGCATTTCCTCGATGCCGCGCTTTATCTCGGCAGCGTCCGAGAAAGGCTCGCCCTTCATGCGGTACGCCGCACGAATAGCCATAAGCCCCATTCCGCTTGAAAGATGTCCCGAATCAACCACGTTTACGTTGTAGAAAGCCAGCGCCGCCTCGCTTGCGTTTGCAAAGCCCTCGCCGCTGCGCCTTGCCATGGAGATGTGTATGATGTGCTGCGCATCCGAGAGCTGCTCGGCAAAGAAAGCCTCGTAGTCGGCGACGGAGGGCGGCTCGCTGCGGACGGTTATCGTTTCCTCGTTCATGCAGCGGATAAGTACGTCGCCGTCAGCCTCGAAGCCGTCGTCAAAAAGTCCGTTGTCGGTGCCGATCTTGTACGGAATAACGGGTATACCAAGTTCGTTGGCGAGCTTCTGCGGAATATCCGAAACGCTCTCGGTAGTTATGACGAGCGGAACCTTGCGTTTTGCCGCCCTCACAAGCTCTACCTGCTCGAATTTGGTAATGCCATGCTCCATGACGGTAACAAGCTCGGCGGGCAGGATATTGAGCAGCGTTTCTTCAAGCACCGCCGTGTCGATAGGCTTTAGCATATAAGCGTCAAAGCCCTCGCGGCGATAGAGCGCCTGTTCCTCGCTGCCCGCATTCGCGGTAAGCACCACCATAGGCGTTTCGCGGCAAAGTCCTCCCGACTGCGAGCGCACGGCGTGCAGGCATTCAATGCCGTCCATACCGGGCATCATGTGATCCATGAATATCGCGTCATAGTGCTTTTGCAGGGTCATTCGCAGACATTCCTCGCCGCTTTCGGCGGTCTCGGTGATGACCTTCGTTCGGCGCAGCAGCTTTTCCGCGACAAGGATATTCGTGCGGTTGTCGTCAACTATCAGCACTCTCGCTTCGGGAGCCTCGAAACGCTGTCCCTTAGCGGCTTTGCCGCCCCTGCGGAAACGCTCGGGGCTGAATGTGCCTATCTGCTGGTCGCCGACGGTCTCCTGCTCCAGCGTGAAAACGAACGTCGAGCCTTTGGTGTAGATGCTGTTCACCGATATTTCGCCGCCCAGCAGGTCGCAGAGCTGCTTTACTATCGAAAGCCCCAGCCCCGTGCCTTCGATGTAGCGGTTGCGGCGCTCGTCCACGCGCTTGAATGCGTCGAAAAGGTGGGGAATGCTTTCCTTGCGTATACCCATGCCCGTGTCCTCAACGGAGTATGTCACCAGCGCACGGTTGTTGTCGGTGCGGTGGGAGTGTACCGAAAGGCTCACGCTGCCCGACTGGGTGTATTTAACGGCGTTGTTGAGCAGATTTATAAGTATCTGCTTTATTCGCACCTCGTCGGAAAGCAGCTGCGAGGGCAGCGTGGGGTCAACGTCTATCATAAATTCCAGACCCTTTTTTTCCGCTGTTACCGAGATCATCGTCACGATGTCCGAAAGCATATTCCCCACGTCGTAGATGACGGGGACAAGCTCCATTTTGCCCGATTCCATTTTTGACATATCGAGTATGTCGTTTATTAGTGAAAGCAGTATTTTCGAAGCCGACTGAATGTTCCGTGCGTCGTCGGCAACCTCCTCCGAGATGTCCTCGCGGAGTATCATCTCGTCAAGCCCGATTATCGTATTTATCGGGGTGCGTATCTCGTGGCTCATGCTGGAGAAGAAACGGTTCTGTGCCTTGTTGAGATCGGCTATCTTGCGGCTCTGCTCGTCGGAGCGTTCTTTTTCGCGTTTCAGCGTAAGTATCTCAAAGCCCACCATAAGCGAAAGGATAAGCCCGACAAGTATTATCGACATATAGGTGTCTATGTAGCAGGTTTTGACGGAATGCTCCGTCAGCAGCGCGGGATGTCTGTATGCTGTAAAGCAGCACACGCCCGCCGAGACGAAGTTTAACAGCAGCAGCACGAATTTTCCCTTGCCGTTCACTATCATTGTTATACACAGCGTGCTGAAAATGAACCACATCGGAGCGCCGCCCTGTATCCCTCCGCCCGCAAAGAACGTCACGGGCAGCAGCACGAAGATAAGTATAACAGATACTATCACAGCGATAAAATTATAGTTCTTTGTTTTCCCCGCAATAAGCATCAGAATCAGAAAGACAGTAAAGCACGAGCTTATCGTCAACAGGTCAAAAGGGTCGTCGCCTGTGATAAAACCTATCATCACCACAGCCGCCATTGCGGTAAGGGCGAGAGAGCCGAGCAGCATGAACATTCGTTCGTGCATGGGTCTGTTTTCATCGCGAATTGCGTTGGTAAGCCTGTTCATACGCCGCCTCCGGTTTCGGGATCATTCGTTTTATCAGAGCCGTCTGCCAATACCTCCGCGACAGCTCCGAGCAGCCGCGAGTATTCCGCAGTAAACGCGGCATGACGCTCGCGGATAAGGTCTGCGTTATCCGATTTCGCGGCAAATTCAAGCTCCTTTGCCATTTCGGACACAGCGTCCGCGCCTATCGTCTTTGAGCTGCTTTTTATCGCGTGGACTTTTATGCCGTAATCTTTCCAGTCCTCCGAACCGAAAAGCTCGTTTAAGACCTTTAGCTTTTCGTCAGGCTCGGCGGCATATTCGGCTAATATCTCCCTGTAAAAGTCTTCATCGTCCTGACAATAGCCAAGCCCCTCGCCGATGTCCACGCCGCATTCTTTAAGCACCGCCCACGGGTCGCGGACAGCGGGTGCTTCGGGAGCAGGTTCCGCAGGAACGGGTGCTGTCTCTGCCGCGGGCGGGGTCTCTGTTTCCTTTATGGTTATGGGGACGGTCTCGTAGACCACGCTTGAACGCGGCAGAACGTGCTTCAATACCCTTTCAAGCTCCATAAGCTCGATAGGCTTTGGCAGAAAGGCGTTGAAGCCCTCCGCTATGAACATCTCCTTCGCCGAGCTGATAGCGTTCGCCGTGAGCGCCACTATGCAAAGCTCGTCGTTCACCCGCGCCGCATTTAGCCGCAGGCGCTTCATTGTTTCAACGCCGTCAAGCCCGGGCATCATGTGATCCATGAATATTATGTCAAATCTGTCGGCGCGGCACATCTCGATAGATTCCGTACCGCTCGCCGCCGTGTGTACCTCCATGCCGTAAGCCTCGAAAATGCCGCGTGCAACGAGCAGGTTCATCGGCTCGTCGTCAACCACAAGGACTTTAACGCCCGGACAGGTCATGCGTTCGCGGCTGGTACTCTGTCCCTTGATGTTCGACTGATTGAGGAAATTGGCGATCTGCATACCGTAAAACGGCTTTTTCATTAAAGCTATCCTACGGTCGGCGGCACCTCTGAAATCCTTGTCCTCAACGAGTATTATGTTCATGCTGCCGCAAAGGCTTTCGATGTATTCGCGGTTTTCGAGATATTCGCCCGTGCCGACGAAAAGGTGAGTTATGTTCCATTCGCCCGTGAGCCTTTTCAGCTCGTCAACCGATCTTACGCGCCTGAACTGAATATCCAGCGCCTTTACGAAGTGCGAGACCATTTCCATGTGGAAGTCCTTGATGCGGGAATCGCTCGTCGTCATAAAGCTAAGAAAGCCTGCGGCGCGTATATCGTCCTTGCTGCCGACTGTTATGCAGGGGGTATTGTCGGAGACCTCCTGCGGGATACTTACCCTGACGAGCGTTCCGCGCCCGGGCGTGCTTTCGATATGGATAAATCCGCCCATAGCCCGCGCTATGCCGTTCACAATGGGTATGCCAAGTCCGAGACCGCCCGCCGAGCGCGAACGTCCCGAGTTTGACTGGTAAAATTTATCATAGATATGCTCTATCTCCGTATCGGTCATTCCCGAGCCTGTGTCGGTGACTTCAAGCTCCAGGTTTATGCCGTAGCCGCGCTTTTTCGCGAAGATATGCACGTTCACGCCGCCCTGCGCGGTGAATTTGAAGCCGTTGGTAATCAGGTGGCGCAGAATCTTTTTGATCTTGCTGTCGTCGCCGATAAGCTCGCAGGGAACACGCGGGTCAAGGTCGATAACGAGGTCAAGCCCGTAATCCTCCGTAAAACGCAGCTGAGAAACAAGGTCGTTCACGACGGAGTTTATCATATATCTCTCGTTCGAAACGGAGAGCTTTTTCATGTCGATCTCGGTGTAATCCATAATATCGCCGATCTGATCGGCAACGCGGTGTCCCGCTTCGGCGATAGCGGACATATTCCCCTTTACGCCTTCGGGGAGCTTTTCCTTTTCCATAATGGCGGCAAGACCCATAACGGCGTTTATAGGAGTGCGTATTTCGTGCGATACGTTGGCGAGAAAGTTATTTGCGCGTTCGTTTTCCTCAAGTATAGTGCCTATCCTGTCCTGATAGAGCTTTTCGGTATTGAACCACGCGGAGGAAAGTCTGTCGGCGAGAACAGCGCCCAGCGCGACGAGTGCGAACTGCCACACCGACCGCACGATGCTTGCAGGCTCCGGTATAAGCCCCTTGCTGTCGCTTATCATCCACAGGTGCAGGAGCATTCCGCCTATGCCGCCCAGCGAACCCACCGCGACGAGCGTTCTTTCGCCCGACATGGCAAAGACGAAGCACATTATAACGATAAGCCCGGTGCTGTCGTAGAGCGTGCTGATGTTCACGGAGTAGTAGAATATTTCGAAGATCAGGAACAGTCCGTAGCAGTAGATACGCGCCCGTGCCGAGCCTTTTCCCGAGATATGCACGCCGAGACAGATAGCGGCTCCTGCGATTATTACGGGGATAGTCCATTTTTCCCAGCCGAGGATAATGTTCAGGAGGATAAGCACGGCTGAAAACACCGTGAGCGTGATTATCGTTACAAGGTGTGAAACAAAGCCTATTTCTCTGTTGATACCAAAGTCCTTTTTCATAGCTTTTGTCCAATCATAGATCGTTTGACAGTTGTTACGGCACGGAAAATCAGTTAATTAAGTTAATAGTGCAGAGTGAATAGTGAATAGTTAAGGAGCGCCTGCGGCGCATTATTGCGGACGCTTCGCTCCGCATTATTTTAAATACATACTACGGTTCAAAGCTGACGAGCGTAAGCGAGTCAATGCGCGGCTGCATGAACTTGTTCATGCCATCGCCGCGCAACGTCCGCGAAGCGGACACCTTAACTGTTCATTATTCACTATTCACTATTCACTTTTTTGTGCGGACACCTTAACTGTTCACTATTAACTTTTTTTGTTTTGTTCCTCTGCGATTTTTAACATTATATCCGTAAATTCCGGATCAAACTGCGTTCCTCTGCCTTTACGCAATTCCTCCGCCGCCTGAGCCGCCGTAAGACTCCCCCGAAACGTATGATTGCTCATCATCGCGGAGTAAGCGTCAGCTACTGCGATTATCCTCGCTTCTATCGGAATCTCCTTGCCCGAAAGCCCGTCGGGATAACCGCCGCCCCCATAGCGCTCATGGTGCCACCTCGCCCCTGCGGCAAGAACAGGCATCGAGTAAATGCCCTCCAGCGTTCTCGCTCCAAGATTCGAATGATCTTTAACTATCTCAAATTCCTCGCTGGTGAGCGCGGCAGGCTTGCTGATAACCGCGTCGGGGATACTCAGCTTTCCCACATCGTGCAGCAGCGCCGCCGTGTATATCTCGTTCTGACGGGTCTCGGTCAGCCCTGCGCGTTTTGCTATCTCACGCGAAAGCTCCGCCACCTGCACCGAATGTCCGTGCGCATAGTGATCCTTTTCGTCGATAAATTCCGAGAACGAACGTACTACATTTAAGAAAAGCTCTCTGCTGCCGTGCAGCTTTTTTTCCACTTCGCAGCTCATTGTGTGGCGAAGCGCCGAAAGCTCGATAGTGTTTCGCACTCTTTGCAGAAGCACACCCGCGTTCACGGGCTTTTGCAGAATGTCGCAGGCTCCGTGAAGCAGTCCGCCCGACATAAGCTCGCCCTGCTCCTCCGAGCCGATTATCAGCACGGGAATGTCGGAGGTCTCGCCGCCTATCTCCTTTAACCTGTTCAGTATGTCAAGGCAGTTGAGCGAGGGCAGCTCCGCGCCGATTATAAGCAGCTCGGGTATGCTTTTTTTCAGGTATTCAAACAGCGGCATCGCGGATTTCATCGCCGATACATAAAAGCCGCCGCTGCTCAGTATCTGTCCCATGCGCTTTATCTCTTCAACGTCGCTGTCAAGTATAAGTATGCGGGATTCCTTTTCCGGTTCGGTGGAAACGGCGCTCCCGCCGACAAATTCGGTCACGCTGTTCAGCTTTACCGCGTCGCCGTGCAGCTCCTTCCAGCTGCCAATCATATTGCTGATTACCGCGCTGACCGCCGCCTCGCGTATGTCGGCAAGCAGTACAAAATACTGGTCGTGCTTGTTGCGCATAAGTATGTCGGATTTTCTCAGGCAGTTTTTGATGTGGTCGCCGAACTCGGAGCACAGCTCCTCGTATTTGTCGGGGTCGGTCTCGGAGCCGCGTGAAATGGTCAGCAGCATTTTACAAGCCTTGCGGTGGCTGCGCGTGACGTATCGCATTATATACTGGTATACGCTGGAAAAAATCTGCTTGTCGAGCCGCAGTGCCGAGTTGGGTATATTTCTTTCGCCGAATATCGCCGAAAGCGTGGAAAGCTCCTTTTCTATCGAGTCTATCTCTGCGGCGTTTGCACGAGCATACCTCGTGCCGTCGGCTCTTTCGCGGGAATACATCTCACCGCCGTGCTTGCCGTTCTGCTTGACGTTGTAAAGCGCCTTGTCGGCTAAGGACAGCAGCTTTTCGTATTCTCTGCCGCATTCGGGAACGGAAACTCCGCCCAGCGACGCGCCGAGAGGTATCTCCATATCGTTGCCCATGAGCCGTTTCGCTTCGGCGGTGATGCTTTTGTTGAGCCTTTCCGCAAGTGCCGCAAGCTCGGTCTCGCCGTTCATATCTTTATAGAAAGCCGCAAATTCGTCGCCGCCGATACGGGCGCAGCGGCTGCCTTCGGGGGCGTTTTCGCTTATCATCTTAGCGAAGGCGATAAGCACGCGGTCGCCCATTTTGTGACCGTAAAGATCGTTCACGAGCTTGAACGAATCGAGGTCTATCATCAGCAGACAGCCGCTTTCATTGGCGCAGGAGTGTCCAAGCTCGGAAGCCGCCGCCGACTTGTTGAGCAGTCCCGTCAGCTTATCGGTGGAAGCGGCGGTGCGCAGCAGCTTTATCCTGTTCTGCCGCGTGATTATATTGTCTATGCGTTTTAGCAGAATATCGGGGTTGAAAGGTTTTTTTATGTAATCGGAAACGCCGGCTTCAAAGCCGTGGGTCTCGGTCTCGATACCTTCGGAGGCGGTAAGAAATATTACGGGCGTTTCTTCAAGACCTTCGGCGTTTTCTTTGATGCGCAGTTCCTCAAGCGTCTGAAAGCCGTCCATTTCGGGCATATTTATATCAAGAAGAATCAAATCGGGCGGGTCGTTCCTTCCGATGTGGTCGAGAAGAGCCTGCCCCGAGCCGAGCGCGGTCACGTCCATATCGTTTTTGCTCAGGATATGTTCAGCCATACGGAGATTTGTGCTGTCGTCGTCAACGACGATGATTTTATATGCCATAAGTCATTCCTCCGGAAATGAAGCGAGTCTTTTCAAACGTTTATACTATTCCTCGACCAAAAGTAAGCGTATATATTTTTATTATATCATACTATTATCTATAAATCAAGGATTATTGCAAAAAATAATTGCTTGTGACATGATTTTTTTAGTAGTTACGTCTGTATTATACGGCGGCGGCGGGGAATAATAATGCGGTATGAAAGAACAGGAGGTATCATTATGAACGAATACGGAGACATTTCCGAACTGCTTGAATCCGACAGCCGCGCAATGGCGTTTTATAACTCGCTTTCGCTGCCGATGCAAAGGCGGCTGCACCGTAAGGGGGTAAGGGATTTAAAGGCGCTTTATGACTGCGTTTCGGCGGAGAACAGCGCAGAGCTTACCGATATGATGAATACTGCGTCGGCGAATGAAATGACGGGGAGTGTGCCGTCAGGAGGAGACCTTTCGCAGGCGGAGTGGGAGGATTTCAAGAATATGTAAAAAATCAGCCCCGGAGAGTGTTCCGGGGCTGAGATTTTTTGTTATTTCAGCGCATTTTTCGGACATACCTTCTTACATTCCGCACACAGAATACATTCCGTGCCGTTCTCGCGCTTTCTTGAATTATCTGTCATATCGACATTCATCGGACAAGCCTTCCTGCATTTTCCGCTTTTTTTATGGGATTGCCGATTTTTATTTTGAACCTGACAATTTTCTTTTTATCGTTAGTTCGCGAATGCCGACAGCTTTTCCGGGGGAAACCCTTCCTAAGACTTTTGGTTTGTCCTCACTTTGCGGTTTTATAACGGCTGTCAACACAAAAAGCCACAATATTTCTGATGATAACACCAGTAACAATGTGGCTCGTGTTTTTATGTATCAGTGACCGTTATATCAGAGCTTGGGAGTGCGCTTCATCATGTCCTCACGCTTGGGACCGTTCGAAACCATAGTTATCGGGAAACCGAGCTTCTTTTCGATGAAGTCAATGTACTTGCGGCAGTTCTCGGGCAGCTCGTCATAGTTCTTTATGCCCTTGATGTCGCTCTTCCAGCCGTCAAGCACTTCGAGAACGGGCTTTGCCTTTTCGAGCTTGCCGGTGGTCGGGAAGTCGTCGGTAACAACGCCGTCGATCTCGTAGCCCACGCATACGGGGATCTTGTCGAGATAGCCCAGCGCGTCAACTACCGTGAACGCGATGTCCGTAGTACCCTGCAAACGGCAGCCGTATCTGTTCGCAACGCAGTCGAACCAGCCCATTCTGCGGGGTCTGCCCGTAGTAGCGCCGTATTCGCCCTTGTCGCCGCCGCGCTTGCGAAGCTCTTCTGCTTCGTCGCCGAATATCTCGGAAACGAAAGCGCCTGCGCCTACCGCCGACGAATAAGCCTTGACAACGGTAACGATCTGCTTTATCTCATAGGGAGGTATACCCGCGCCGACAGCGCCGTAGCCCGCGAGCGGCGAGGAAGAAGTTACCATAGGATAAATGCCGTGATCTGGGTCTTTCAGCGAACCGAGCTGACCTTCGAGCAATATGTTCTTGCCCTCCTGAATAGCCTTCCAGAGGAAAGCGGAGGTGTCGCAGACATAAGGCTCTACCATTTTCTTGTAGGACATGAGCGTCTCAAAAAGCTCGTCCGCGTCAATGGGCGGCTTGTTGTAGAGGTGCTTTAAGAGAATGTTCTTTGTCTCAAGAACGCGGGCGATCTTTACCTTGAGCGCCTCCTCGTCGAAAAGCTCCTGTACCTGGAAGCCGATCTTTGCGTACTTATCGGAGTAGAACGGAGCTATGCCCGACTTGGTGGAACCGAAGCTCGCCTTGCCGAGCCTTTCCTCCTCGAACTTGTCGAAGTCGATGTGATAGGGCATTACCATCTGCGCCCTGTCGGAAACGAGCAGCCTGGGAGCGGGTACGCCCTGCGAGGTGATGTCCGCCAGTTCCTTGAAAAGAATGGGGATATTGAGTGCCACTCCGTTGCCGATGATGTTGGTGGTGTGGTCGTAGAAAATACCCGACGGCAGAGTATGCAGCGCGAATCTGCCATAGTGATTGTGTATAGTGTGACCCGCATTTGCGCCGCCCTGGAACCTTATGACAATATCGGACTCCTGAGCCATCATATCGGTGATCTTGCCCTTGCCCTCGTCGCCCCATGAAGCGCCTACGATTGCTCTTACCATTAATTTATCATTCCTTTCATATTACGGAAACTGCGGCGGAGACGTTCACCCGCCACAACAATTTATTATAACACCTTTTGAACGGTTTGTCAAGGGGGTAATTCATAAAAATTACAAAAATACGGATAAATGTTGCATAAAAACGCGCCGTATGCTCTATTGACAAGAAATGCGCTTTGTGGTATAATAGTTTTTGTCCGATGCTTTGGGGCTTTGACGGGCAGATTGAAGAAGGAAGGTTTAGAATGAAAAAGAAGATCACGGCTTTGTGCGCCGCGGCGATGATGCTGTTTTGCTCCTGCGGGAACGAGATAGCGCCTGTCGATTTAGCGGCTATCCCCTCGCGTGAGGAGCTTTTGCTGTCCGTTGGCGGGGAACTTGCCATTACCGAGGTCGGCACCGAACACAGGTCTGACAGCTTGTCGGACAGCTCATATTCCGAAGTTAGTGCCGTTACGGAGCTTGGCGACAGCTCGTCGTCAGCCGCCGACACCGTTTCCACAGGAAAGAAAAAGAAGAAAAGCAAGAAGAAGGAGAATGCGGTCACAGACCTTGATTCAAGCTCTGCCGCCGACCAGCCTTCGGGCGACCGCTCGGGGGAGATAATCCTTAATTACAATAACACGCTGGAGGTCTACTCCAAAGTAAAAATGCGCGATTTCATCGAGCGCACCAATGCCGAGATCTTGCAGCCCGACGCGCTCGTTGATACCCGTTCGCTCGGCAAGCATGAGGCTTCGGTGGCGCTGAGATACGGCGGCGAGACATACAGTGCGACCGTCCGCTACACGGTGCAGGATACCCGCGCACCGATAGTATTGAGTACGGGCGACGGCGCGGCGGTGCCGCTCGGCAGCTATTTCGAACTTGACAATTACATAAGCTACGCCGACAACTACGACCGCAGCCCGAAGCTCTCCTACGAGGGCGTGGTGGATACTTCCACGGCAGGCACTTACACGATAACCGCCACGCTTACCGATTCGAGCGACAATTCGTACAGCTGGGAGCTTACCGTGTATGTCGGCATCGACCCGCCCGTTTACGACAGCATGACGGGCGACGGCATGAGCTTTGAAGAGTTCCGCACCGCCTACGCGGGCGAGAACCGCGCCTTCGGCATCGACGTTTCCCACTGGCAGGGGAGCATCGACTTCAACGCCGTGAAGGAAGCGGGCTGCGAGTTCGTCATCATGCGCATATCCTACGGCGACAACAGCGGCATGACGCTTGACAGCCGTTATATGGAAAATATCGACAACGCTACCGCGGCTGGTATCCCGGTCGGGATATATTTTTACAGCGAGGACAACGACCCCGACGATGTGCGCGACCATGCGCGCTGGATAGCGGGTCTGCTTGCGGGGCGCAAGCTCGATTTCCCGATAGCGTTCGACTGGGAGGACTTTGAGCATTTCCAGAACTACGGCATGAGCATCGACGACTTAAACGAGCTTTTCGAGGCTTTCGCCGACGAGCTTTCGCTTTACGGTCAGGAGACCATGCTTTACAGCAGCAAGAATTTTCTGGAAACCTTCTGGGACAACACCTATCACCGCCCCGTGTGGCTGGCTCACTATGTCGATCAGACCGATTACGCGGGCGAGTACATTTTGTGGCAGCGCTGCTACGGAAAGATTCCGGGCATATCGAACGACACGGATTTCAATATCCTTTACAAGTAAACAATTTGGCATAATGCACAAATAATGATAGTGTGATTGCTTGATTGTGATGATTTTTGTGACATTTTTTTTAAAGTTATAGCTTTTTGAGCGGTTATATGATATAATAGACTATGTAAAATGAATTTCTTTTCCAAGGAGATGTTAGATTATGGCAAAGAAAAAAGCGTATTTCGGAAACGAGATCAAGCCCGCCTGTGCCTACTGTCAGTTCGGCGACCTTTCCAAGGAGGGCGACCAGGTGATCTGCGAGAAAAGCGGCAATGTAAAGCCCGATTTCAGCTGTAAGAAGTGGGTTTATGATCCTATCAAGAGGATACCCAGGAAGCAGTACGATATTCCCCGCAATGACTGAAAAAGACGTTCCGATAATGAAAAAGCCCGTCCGGTTTGAGCCGGTCGGGCTTTGATTTTATAAAAAGCTAAAAAAGCAGTGCGGCAGAGATTACGACATTAGCGCAAATCCTTTGCGAAAACCGGCAATTCTCTTGTTTTTGCGGGCTTTATATATCGGTGTTTTCGGTCGTATCGTCTTTATCAATGTCCGCAATATCGTCGGTTTCAATATCCGAAATGTCGTCAGTTTCAAAATCCGAAATATCATCTGCTTCAATATCCGAAATGTCGTCAGTTTCAATGTCCGGAATGTCGTCAGTTTCAATATCCGGAATGTCGTCAGTTTCAATGTCCGGAATGTCGTCAGTTTCAATGTCCGAAATGTCGTCTGATTCAAAATCCGGAATGTCGTCAGTTTCAATATCCGGAATGTCGTCAGTTTCAATGTCCGGAATGTCGTCTGATTCAATATCCGAAATGTCGTCAGTTTTAATGTCCGGAATATCGTCAGTTTCAATGTCCGGAATATCGTCTGATTCAAAATCCGAAGTATCGTCAGTTTCAAAATCCGAAATATCGTCGGTTTCAGAATCCGAAATATTATCTGTTTCAGCCGTACCGAATACGACGCTTTCCGCCGCCACCATTCTTTTTCGCTTTCGCAAAGAATGCCTGACAAACAGCACCAGCGCCAATCCCAAAATCGCGCCCGATGAGTCTATCATAACGTCTTTAGCCGCCATTGCACGCCCGGGAACAAAGCTCTGATGATATTCGTCCGTCATGGCGAAAACCGCCGAGAAAATCAGCGAGCCTATTGCGCAGACAATATCGGTGCGGGGTCTTGGCAGCGCCAAAAGCAGCTGAAACGTAAACTGTGCCAAGAGCAGATATTCCGTAAAATGGGCGCATTTCCTTATCCTGTGCGAAACGTCGGTCATTATCTCGTCGCGGACATTCGGCGGCATAGTGTCGAGTTCGGGAAAGAGCAGCTTGCTTACCAGTCCGGAAATTTTACCGCTTGTGAGCGACGACTTAGCGCTGTCCTGTGCCGAAAAAAGATATATCATAATGCAGGTCGCAATAACCAGTATGCCGAATATCACAATGGCTTTTGTCAGCTTGTTGGTCGTTTTAATTGTCATTGATTCATTATCCTTTCGGCGGCGCTTAACAGAGCCTGTCTCTCGTTGGGTATTCTTTCATCAACCACCAGCAGCAGCAGGTCGCCGAGCATCTGCCCGATCTCCCTGCCTTTAAGCCCCAGCGCCGCGATGTCCTCGCCGCGCACCGCCATTTTGCCGAGCTTTAAGCAGGGGTCTTCGGCGAGTATCTCCGCGCAAAGGCGTTCAAGCGCGTCAAGCTCTTCGAGCTTTTCCTTGCGGAAGTAGTCGGACTGCGCTAAGGTGTCGGCGCGTCTTATGGTCAGCCAGTCGGCGAAAAATTCGCTGTCGTATTTGGAAAGGAACCGCCGCACGGCTTTCCTTAAAGGCGGCAAACGGTTGTCATGTTCGCGGATAAGTGCGCAGATCTTCTCGCGTGAGGCGTTGTCGGATTTCAGCCGCCGCAGTATATTGTCAGCCATAACGGCGCTTTCGGCGGGGTGTCCCTTGAAGTGCGAAACGCCCTGTTCGTCGGCGAAAAAGCATTTCGGCTTGGCGATGTCGTGGAAAAGCATGGTAAGCCTGAGTGTTTCGTCGGGAGGAGCATTATCCACCGAACGGGTGATATGCTCCCAAACGTCGTAGCAATGGTGGGGATTGTTCTGCGCAAAGTCGAAGCAGGCGGTCAGCTCGGGGATAACCGTGCCGATTATCTCCCTGTATTCGCGGAGAACTTTCCCCGCGTAAGGCTGAACGAGCATCGCTTTCAGCTCGGAATAGAGCCTTTCTTCGGAGACATTTTTCAGGTCGCCGCGCATATCAAGAGCGGCGGCGGCGGTGTTTTCCTCGATCTCGAAGCCCGTCTTTGCGGCGAAGCGGACGGCGCGGAAGATTCGCAGCGCGTCCTCGTCAAAGCGCTTTGCGGGTTCGCCCACGCAGCGGATAACACGGTTTTTCATATCCTCTCTGCCGCCGAAAAGGTCGAGGATATTCCCGCGCAGATCAACGCACATGGCGTTCATCGTGAAGTCGCGGCGTTCGAGGTCGCTTTTTATATCGCGGACGAATTTAACGCTGTCGGGGCGGCGGTGGTCGGTGTAGTCGCCGTCGCAGCGGTAGGTGGTTATCTCGATCTGCTCGCCGCGGATAAGCACGGTAAGGGTGCCGTGTTTCAGTCCGGTGGGTATGGTGCGGAACTCCCTGAACACCGCGAGCATCTCGTCGGGCTGCGCGGAGGTGCAGATGTCCCAGTCGTGCGGCGCTGTACCCCTTACAGCATCGCGCACGCAGCCGCCGACGCACCACGCCTCAAAGCCCGCCTTTTCGAGCCGTTCAAGCGCGATACGGGCGTTTTCGGGGATCTTTATCTCAATATTTTCCATTAAATACTTTCCTTTCGGTCAAATGCAGCGTGTAAATTTTATTATATCATATCCGGTAAGAAAATGCAACCCCAAATAAAATATTAACATATAAATCAAAATTGTTCCATTTATTAGGAGCAGCGCGGGGGCGCACCTGTATTATTCATCAAAACAGATTAATATAATATGAATTGATGTATGTGTAAGATGTTCATGATAAAAAGTTGCTCATTAGTATATGATTGTTACACGATTGTTCATGAAAAAATCGGACGGATAGATTATAATTAATATAGAAAAGTGCGTAAAAGCGCGGCTGTTTGAGCCGTCTGACCGATATTTATGTGACATTTTAGTAAGGAGAGATCACCTCGGATATGAACTATGTTGTATTATATGAGGCGGACGCTTTGCGGAAGAGCGCGAAGAATCGGTATCTTTATATCGAGCGTGTCGGGCTGCGGGGCAATATCTGCGAGATAACCGTTCGTTCTGATGAAAGCATAGTTGAGCTTTATCTTAACGGCGAACTGAGATACCGGCAGAAGGGGATAGGCGAGTTTGTGTTCTGCTGCGGAATGCGCGAATCGGTTTCGGAGGGCGGTCTGTCGATACTTGCCCGTTCGCGCAGCGAGGAAGCTCTGACAGATGAGGTAATGGTCAGGGCGTGAGAGGAACTTGCCGTAAAAAATGATTGTTATTGATTGTCGGGGGAGCTTTGTGCTTTCCCGGATTTTTTTTGACCTGATGAGCATTTTCGGCTGTTTCGGAATAGATTGCGCATCACAAAACCCACAAAACACGCAAAGCAAGGGCATACTGAAAATCTTAGGAAGGGGGTGAAGATCGTTGCAAATTCGGTCGAGGAACAGTATTACCAAAGCTCATTAAAAACGCCCCGTGTCCGTCAGACAGGGGCGCTGTTTTTATTATGCTTTATGATGCTGATTTATGTAATAGTCCGAACCGCGCCGCTCGACCTCGCACCCCACCGGAAACGCCGAATCTGAAATAAGCGAGAAATACGGCAAAGATATTTTCTTGAGTGCCGAACAGCCCGAAAAAGCGTACCAGTCGAGCTTCGTAACCGCGTCGGGAACGGTAAACGTCAGCAGCGATGTACAACCCGCAAACGCCGCCGCCATTATCTCCACGATGCTTACGGGGAGCATTATATCCGAAAGGCTCGTACAATTGCGGAAAACGTTCTGGCAGATGCGACGAACCGTCATCGGAATTATCACCCGTTTGAGCGACGTGCAGTCGAAAAACAGACCGTCCTCCAGCTCCGCCACGCCAGCGGGGATAACTATTTCGGTAAGCGACGTGCATTGCGCGAACGCCGCCGCGCCGATGACAGTTATGCTGTCGGGCAGGTTGATGCTTTCAAGCGAGCCGCACATAGCGAAAGCGCCCCTCCCGAGCAGCTGCAAGCCTTCGGGCAGCTCGACCGTCGTAAGCGAGGAGCAGCCCGTGAAAGCGTCTGCGTCGATCTCAGTCACGCCCTGCGGCAGTTTCAGGTGTTTCAGACTTGCGCAGCCGAAGAAGGCGCTAACGCCGATAGCCGTCATTCCGGGCGGTATCATCAGCGACGAAAGCCCCGTACAGCCGTAAAATACCTCGGTTTCGAGCTTTTCTATGCCCGAAGGTATCACGGCGCTTTCGAGCGCGGCGCAGTTCCTGAACGTGCGCTTGCCGAGCCGCGTAACGCCGTCGGGGATAAGCGCGTTCGTGAGTGCCGTGCAGTCGGCGAATGCCAGCTCGCCGATCTCGCGCACGGTGTCGGGCAGGACGGCGTTTTTCATCGAGGAGCATTTCTGGAAAGCCTTTCTGCCTATCTTTTCCAGACCGTCGGGGACATACAGATTTTCAAGCGACGAACAGCCCGCAAACGCGCTGCCCTCTATCGTCCTGATGCTTGAAGGGATAGTCACCCGCCTGAGCGCTCCGCAGCCGCTGAACGCATAAGGCCCTATCAGCGACGCGCCCTCTTTTATATCGACCGTTTCGAGCGAAGTGCAGTTCAGGAACGCCGCTTCGCCTATCTCCGAAACGCTGGCGGGTATAGTAATTTCTTTGAGCGAGGTGCATTTGTTGAACAGCGACGACTCCACCGAAGCAAGCCCTTCGGGCAGGTCGGCTTTTGCAAGAGAAGTGCATGAACCGAACGCCGTGCTGCCGACAGAGCGAAGCCCGGCGGACATATGAAGCTCTTTCAGCGACGAGCAGTACCTGAACGCACGTTCGCCTATCTCCTCTACGGTATCGGGCAGGTTCACGCTTTCGATAAGCGAGCAGCGCCCGAAAGCCTTGCTGCCGATCTTTGTAACGCCCTGCGGTATCGTGACGGCTTTCAGCGCGGAGCAGCCGTTGAAAGCCTCGTCGCCTATCTCAGAGGCTTCTGCGGGCAGGGTAACGCTTTCAAGCGCTGTGCAGCCCGTAAACACCTGTTCGGAGATGACGTTCACGCCTTCGGGGATAACGGCGCTCGTGAGCGAAGTGCAGCCGCTGAAAGCGCCCTTGCGGATACGTTTCACCGTGTCGGGGATATTGATCGAGTTCAGGCGGGTGCAGTTCGAGAAAGCCCCCGCGCCGATTTCGCGCAGACCGTCAGGCAGGGTGACGGTTCTCAGGCTGAAAAGCTCGGCAAAGCAGTTTTCGCCTATCTCGGCGGCACCGTCGGGGACGGTAACATCTCCGCCCGAGCCGGTATATTTTATCAGCTTCACATCTTCGGTGCCGTGCAGTTTTTTGTAGACATATTCATTCCAGCGGTCGTCGGCGGGCGCTTTTTTTCCGGAGGAAAGGCGCAGGAGCAGCTCTTCGGCGGAGCCTGCCTTTGAGCCGCAGTAGCAGCAGATTATGCTGTCGGCAGGTATTTCACTTTCGCAGACGGGGCAATCTATCAATTCCATGGCTGTCCTCCTTATAATTTACGTCGAAAACTTTGTACTTAGTATCATTATACAATATTTTTGAGCGAAAGTCAATGATTTTGTGTAATTAAAAGAAAAAATTTACGAATTATATTTGATAAGCGGGAAAAATCGTTTTACAGGGGTTGACAGTAAGAGCAAAATCGGGTATAATCAAATATGGGGCAGATGTCCCGACTCATTGTAAAGGAGTGTTTTGTACTATGACATTTAACGAGATTCTTGAAACAGTGCGCGGAAAGGCTGCCAATGCTGATATAAGCGGTATTGGCTTTCTTGCGGTTCAGGTGAACCTTACGGGCAATGACGGCGGCGTATTTTATATCGAGGTCAAGGACGGCAGGATTTCCGTTGAGCCTTACGATTATATCGACCGCAGCTGCGGAGTTACCCTTTCGAATGATGATTTTGTCAAGATGATGAACGGCGAGCTTGATGCGGTTAAGGCTTTTACCGCGGGCAGGCTTAAGGTTGACGGAGATCTTGGCAAGGCGCTGGAGTTTTCAAGGATAGTTGGTAAGAATTTGTAATAGCTGTTCCCCGCGGTCTATGACAGGCGGGGAATATTTTTGTATTCACATCACGAAACCGCAAAATTCGCCGGCGCACGGGCGCTGTACCCCGTGTCCGTCCTCATTTTGCGTTTTTTTTGCGGGCTTTGCTATCAGACCGTTCTACACCATATCAATTTTAAGTTAGGAACTGCCATGAAATAAATTGTGCATTTAGGCGCAGGATGTACGCACGCAGGAATACTGTCGTATTTCAAGTGCGTTCAACGACGCACAAGGAAAAACAGACAAGCATAAATGTGCAATTTATTTCATGGCAGTTCCTTATGGATAGTGTAAATAAAATAACAGATTATCCATTTATTCTTTGCCGTCACACATCTTTACAACGGTTTTACTATGTTCTCGGATACCTCTGCTGAAAAATTATGTAAACCGAACAAAGGAGATTTAAAAAAATAAAGTTTAAAATTCTCACTCACTTAATACATAGTTCACAAATATGTGCTATTATAATTAATATAGTTAATTAAATCGGAGGACGTATTAGTGGAACAGCATGGTATAAGCAAACTCGATCTTAAACGGCGCAACAGAATGCAGGTGCTTAAAATATTGAAACAGCGTGGACCTACCTCGCGTATAGATATTGCCTGCGCTCTGGAGCTTACAAGGGCTGCCGTTACCATTATCACCAACGAGATGATAGATCAGGGCATAATCACCGAGATAGGCGAGTATAAACACACCTCGGAAAAGGCTCCCCGCGGCAGGAAGAAAATTCTTATCGACATCAATCATCATTATAAGTTCGCGCTGGGTATCACCGTTGAGGAAGAATTAGCCAGCGTCGGTCTTTCGACCATTTCGGGCGATGTTCTCGATAAGCGCATTCTTAAACTCACAGACAACACCGACCGCAAGAATATCTATAACTTCTTCATCAAGTCGATGAACGATGTTTTAAGTGATAACTGCCTTGAACAGAGTGCCCTGCTGGGGATAGGCTTTGCCATTTATCCCACAATGTTCATGAAAATGGATATTCCGATCAAGGACGGCTTCCCGGATTTCTCGCACCTCCAGCGCTTCATGAGCAACTATACCGAGCTGCCTATGGTGTTCGACAACTCCGTAAAGGGTACGGCTATGGCGAATATCGACTTCCGCAAGGACAGAGACCCCGAAGCCCGCAATATCGCGTTTTTGCAGTACGGCAGGAACCTGAACTTCGTGTTCACGAACTTAAACGAGCCTATCGTGGCTTACGATAACCGTACCGACTTTGTGAACAAAATGATAATTGCCCCCGAATCCGACAGGGTGTGCCAGTGCGGGCGGCGCGGCTGCGTTGAGAACGAGATAGCGCCCGGCTCGATAAAGCGCAAGATCGTAAGGGCGTTCTCAAAGGAAAAAATGCCGTTTTTGTGGCAGGCGGCAAAGGGCGATTCGGATTATATAACACCCGAACTGGTAAGCGCGGCGTATAGCAAGCACGACCCCGCTATCGTTTCTATCATGGATAACAGCTTTATGCTGCTGGCGGTGCTGATAAATAATCTGTATTTTTCCACGAACCCGCAGAAGATCGTGCTGCATAAGTTCGGATTTATCGGCGATCTGAGCTTTGAAAAGCTGAAAGAGACCATTCAGAGGGTCGGCGGCGATAATGTTGCCGAGTCGGTGTGTCTTTCGTTTGTTGAGGATAAGCACCATTTCCTTTCGGGGTGTGCGCTGGCGATACGCGAGCTTTTCTATAACTGCGGCGGATATTCTTTTGACTCGGGCGAGGTCATACATTACGATGAATAAGATAAAAGCGGTTCCTCTCGTGGGGAGCCGCATTTTTTGTCTTTGCATAAAAAAACTGACCGCTTTAAACGGTCAGGGGACATATCACATATTTTAAGCCGTACCCGGAGCGGCACTGAGTTTGTACTTATCATGGTACTCCTTATATGTCTCTTCGGAAAAGGCAGACTTCATCATGCCGGGGTCGTCATCAGAGATATTATGAATACGGTAGCTGTCCTCGTGTACCTCCATGATAGCCAGCACGATCTTATTGCAGTGAACGGCGAGTCTTTCAAGGTTTGTCAGCAGATCGACAAAGCCCGTACCCTGCTTGGGCGAGCATTCTCCCGATTGCAGCCTTGCCACATGGTTGGTCTCCGCCTTGCTGCAAAGACGGCGCACCACGCTGCTCAGAGCCTCGACCCTGCCGTCGCTCTGCCAGTTGTCCTGCATAAAGCCCTTGACGGTCATATCAAGCGTTTCCGTCACGGCGGACATGATAACGCGCAGGTCGTGCTGTCCTTTTTCCGAGTAGCTTATTCCTTCGTTAAGATTCGACTGCGAGATATAAGCGATACTCATGGCGTGGTCGGTGATGCGCTCGAACTCGGTCAGCGTGCGCAGATATTTGAATATGTCTGCGTTTTCGCCTTTGCCAAGTTCGCGCCTTGACAGCTTCATCAAATAGGTGCCGATGTCGTTTTCGTAGCAGTCGGCAAGCTGTTCATATTCGCCGATCTCGGTGAAATTGTCCTCTGAAAATTCCTTAAGCGTTTCAAACGAGAGCCGCACGCTCTTGACCGACGTTTCCGCCAGGTCGAAAATAGCGTTCCTCGTCTGCGAAATGGCAAGCGAGGGGTACGGCAGAAAGCGTTCTTCGAGCTTGATCTGCGTGCTTTTCTTTTCCTCAGTCTGCTTTTCCTTGATGATAAGGCAGGTGAGCTTTTCAAGCAGACCGATAAACGGCATAAGCACGATAACATTGACAAGCCTGAAAAGAGTATTGATCATAGCGATAGTGAACGGTGTTTGGGTGCTGTCCATTATCCCGAGCGGATAAAATGCGTTGACGATATAGAACGCGCTGCCGCAGACGAGAACGCCAAGCACCGAAGCAAGCAGATATACGAATGAGGTTCGTTTGCCCGCTGTGTTCGCCGCAAGCGCCGAAAGAAGCACAGGCACCGCCGCGCCTATCGAAATGCCGAGAAGTATCGGGAAAGCCGTCCCGAAGTCGATAGAGCCTGATTTTGCCAGCGTTTGCAGGATACCTACTGCGGCGGAAGCGCTCTGCAATACCGCCGTGAATAAAGCGCCCGCAAGTATGCCCAAAAACGGATTTGAGAACATTGTGAGTATATTGCGGAAGGACTGGCTGTCCTTTAAGGGAGCCATTGAAGCGCTCATGGTCTCGATGCCGATCATCAGCACCGCGAAGCCAAGCATTATTTCGCCGACGTTCTTGTGCTTTTTGGAGAACGAACGGAAGCCTATGCCCGCGACGGCAACTATTCCCATAATGGTATTGGTCGAAAAGAGCGCGAGCCAGCCGTTTTCGCCGCCGGGAAGATCGGACATCGCGATTATCCAGCCCGTGATGCTCGTGCCCAGAAGCGAGCCTAAAATAATGCCTATTGACTGCCTGAACTTCATCATGCCCGAGTTTACAAAGCCGACGGTCATTACCGACGTAGCCGATGAGGATTGTATGATAGCCGTTACGCCCGTGCCGAGAATTATTCCTTTAAGAGGTGTGTTCGTGAGCTTTGCGAGCAGCGTTTCGAGCTTGTTGCCCGCCGCCTTTTTAAGCGCGTCGCCCATAAGCGACATACCGAACATGAAAAGCGACAGTCCGCAAAAAAGACTGAACAGATTCGTGATATTCATTAAACGGCACCTGCCTTTCGGCTGAAAATCGCGCAGAATTGCCGTGCTGTGCCGGGTCGTCCGTAAACCATAGAGATACCTCACTGTATTTCCGTTCAATTAATAATTAATTCACTTCTTTAGTATACCGTGGATATTATATCACATTATGTCGGACTTGTCAACAATAAATGTCAGGTTATGTAAACGTTTAATAAAGAATTTACACTTGACGGGTCATCAGGAAACGCCGTGAACCGTGCTTTTTCGCCGGGCGGTTTGTCCCACTTTTCGGGTAATGTCTAAAATCCGTTTGACAAAAAAGACCGCTTATGATAAAATAATTTTATGTCCGGAAAATTTTTGATATGGAGGAACTATGGATTTTACCATACGGAGACTTGAAAAAAGCGAATATCCCGTGCTTGACGACTTTTTGTATGAGGCGATTTTTCTGCCGGAGGGCGTGGAACCTCCGCCGCGTGAGATAGTCTGCCGTCCCGAGCTCAGGGTCTATACCGAGGATTTCGGCGCTGGAAAGTGCGACAGGGCGCTTGCGGCGGTGGCTGACGGAAAGATAGTCGGTGCGGTGTGGGTGCGTATCATGGACGATTACGGGCATATCGACGACGAAACGCCTTCGTTTGCGATCTCGCTTTACAGGGAGTACCGCGGCATGGGGATTGGCACGGCGCTGATGAGAGCCATGCTTTCGGAGCTTAAAGCGGCGGGGTATGTGCGTGCGTCGCTCGCGGTGCAGAAAGCCAATTACGCTGTTAAAATGTATCTTGCCGTCGGATTTGAAAAATATTCCGAAAACGACGAGGAATATGTAATGTTGTGCCGGTTGGATAAATTCAGCGGCTGAGAGCCTGTTTGGCAACTTTTTGTGCGCGAATCTTCGAAAGGATTTAGTCGATTTCAAGGCTGCCGCACAAAACTTCGTTTTGCGCTATGCGAAAGTAAGGCTCTGATATTTTGTACGTCAATGCACAGGCATTGCGTCGGTTTTGCCGCGCTGTGTTGTTTTGATTTTTGATAAGGAGAACCAATGTTTAAACTTCTAAAGACCGAAGGACGCGCCCGCCGCGGCGAGTTCCATACGCCGCACGGCGTTATACAAACCCCCGTATTCATGAACGTGGGAACTTCCGCCGCAATAAAAGGCGGCATATCTTCCATCGACCTTGCAAACGAGCTGAAATGTCAGGTGGAACTCTGCAACACCTACCACCTGCACGTCCGCCCCGGTGACGAAATAATCTATAAAATGGGTGGTCTGCATAAATTTATGAACTGGCTGGGGCCTATTCTCACCGACAGCGGCGGCTTTCAGGTGTTCTCACTCGCCAAGCTGCGCCGGATCAAGGAAGAGGGCGTGTACTTCAATTCGCACATCGACGGCGCAAAAATATTCATGGGGCCCGAGGAAAGTATGCGCATACAGTCGCACCTTGCCTCGACCATAGCAATGGCGTTTGACGAATGCGTGGAAAATCCTGCCGAATATGGCTACTCCAAACGCAGCTGCGAGCGCACCACGCGCTGGCTCGAACGCTGCGTGACCGAGATGAAGCGGCTCAATTCGCTTGAAGATACGATCAACCGCGAACAAATGCTTTTTGGTATCAATCAGGGCTGCACCTACGACGACCTGCGCATTGAACACATGAAGCGTATCCGCGAGCTTGATTACTGCGCGGGCTTTGCGATAGGCGGGCTGGCGGTGGGCGAGCCTACCGACGTTATGTATCATGTTATCGAGCAGGTAGAGCCTTTCATGCCGACCGATAAACCGCGTTATCTTATGGGCGTGGGTACGCCGTCGAACATTATTGAAGCCGTTTACCGCGGGATCGATTTCTTCGACTGCGTAATGCCGAGCAGAAACGCCCGCCATGCTACGATCTTCACATGGGGCGGCATGATGCACGCTCATAATAAGCAGTACGAGCTTGACAGCCGACCGCTCGACCCCGAATGCGACTGTCCGACCTGCCGGAATTTTTCGCGGGCTTATATAAGGCATCTGTTCAAGTCGAACGAGCAGCTGGCGGGGCGGCTGGCGGTGCAGCATAATCTGTATTTTTACAATACGCTTATGGAGCGCATCAGGGCGGCTTTGGAAGAGGGGCGTTTTGAGGAGTTCAGGAATACATATTCGGAAAGGCTGTCTTCAAAGTTAAACGATTGAGCAAGAAAAGCTATCGGCGGGACGGACGCGGAGTCCGGCACCCGTGCGCCGGCGAGGGGTCAACCGCACGCTTGCACAAACTCGTTCGTGCCGTTCGCGCTAAGTGAGAAGCCCGGTATATTCGATAAGGCGGGGAAACTCACGAACGTGCAAAGCGTACCCCTGCAATATTAGCGATAATTCGTCAATAATTGCATTTCGTGTCAGAAGCGTGAGTAAGCCCGCCGCCCTGCACGAATTAAAGAGGATAAAAACAATGTTGGACAAAACTACTCTTGATACAAAATTTGACATGAATAAGAACGTTGATAAAGTGTGGAACCTGCGTGAACCGCTCATGCAGGCGGTCACTTTTGCTGCCATTACGGTGATATTTATCAGCGTTATTGTAGGGTTCAAGCTGCTTTTCAGCGGAAAGGCGCTTATCGGGCTGGCGCTGTTTTTACTGGCGGTCGTGTGCGGAGTGTTTGTGCATTTCATCACGAAGCGCGAGGAACGCCGCGCCGCCGAGGAAATGCGCGATTACCGCATGAAATACATCACCGAGATACGTCTGCGCGATCTGGAGCTGGGCGAGCTGATCTTCATTCATGACAGCAAGCTGCGTTCGCTGACGCTGAAAAAGGGTGTTCCCGCGCTTTCGGGCGAGGGCGAGCTTGAGATCGTCACGGAGGAAAGCGGCATGAACACCACACCCGTCGTGGAATGCGTAAAGCGCGTTCTTAAAGACAAGAAGAAGATAGTCAGGTGTATTTTCAAAATGGTCGCCGAGATCTACTACGACGAGGGACTGAACTTTGACCCGATTCTGGGACTCGCAATTAATAAAGATTATATTCTTGAGCGGCTGACGCTCGACCACGGGTATCTGACCCTTGAAGGCAGCGGAAAATGGAGCGCCTTGATTTCCGGCGATATGAAAAACGACATTATGGATCATATCAGCGAGCATGGCGTGTCGGCGGTGTTTAATAGCGACGACCCGCGCTATGAGTTTTACAGCGGGTGAAAATATCGGGCTTTTGATGCGCATGCGGCGCATATGGGGCGCTGCCCCATGCCCCCTTGACCCCATTTTTGCCCGTGCTTTGCATTTTTTGCAGGTTTGTGATTTATAATAATTATAATATAAGGAAAGATGAAAATGATGACCCTTGCTATATTTGACCTTGACGGCACGCTCGCCAATTCGATATACGATCTCGCAGATGCCGTGAACAAGGCGCTCGCCGACGGCGGCTTTCCCACGCACGATTACGACGAATACCGCCATTTAGTCGGCAACGGCGCAAAAAAGCTCATCGAACGCGCTCTGCCGGGCGGCTCCCCGCCGGAGCTGCGCGATAAGATACACGCGGCATTCTCGGAAAATTACCGCGCCTGCTGTCTTGACAAAACAAAGCTCTACGACGGCATTCCCGAGCTTATCGGGCGGCTGCGCGGGGAGGGCGTTCTATGCGCGGTGGCTTCGAACAAGCCCGACGAATTTTCCCGCTACATCGTCGAAAGCCTTTTCGGAAAGGACGTTTTTTCGGTGATAAGGGGCAAGCGCGAGGGTACGCCCGTAAAGCCCGCGCCGGATATTGTCTATTCGATAGCGGCGGAGTTAGGCTGCGACCTGAAAAACGCCGTGTATATCGGAGATTCGGACGTTGATGTGCAGACGGCTCATAACGCGGGGCTTGAATGTATCGGCTGCGCGTGGGGTTTTCGCGGCGAGGAGGAGCTTTCGCGGGCGGGGGCGGACTATATAGCGCGTAAGCCGCAGGAAATAGCCGACATTATCGGCATAGGTATGGAAAATTTCGCGCTGAACAGAAAGGAAAGATTATGAAGGATTTTTACAAGCGGTTCGTTAAGGAGGAGCTTGACGCGCAAGGCAGGCTCGTCAGCTTTGCTCTCGACATCAAGGACGATTTCAATTTTTCCTACGACGTTGTGGACGAGCTTGGCAAACTTGAACCCGACAAGACCGCTATTTTGTGGGTGGGCGAGAACGGTGAGGAACACCGCTTTTCCTACAAGGACATTATGGAGCAGAGCAGCCGCGTTGCAAATATGATGCTTGCTCACGGCGTTAAAAAGGGCGATTTCGTGCTTGCAGTGCTGAAAAGGCATTACGAATTTTGGTTCCTGGCTTACGGGCTTATGAAGATCGGCGCGATACTCGTTCCGGCGACGAATCAGCTCACGACAAAGGACTACATTTACCGTTTTAAAGCGGCTGACATAAGCTATGTTGTCGCTACGGGCGAAAACGGTGTTGCCGAAAAGATCGACGCGGCGCTTAAAGTATACGGCGGCATTAAAGAAAAGTTCATCACTCACGGCAGCCGCGAGGGCTGGACGGATTTTCTCCCCGAAATCGCCAAATATTCACCCGAGCGCGAGCGCATAGAAACGCACGTTGCCGAGCCGATGCTCATGTACTTTTCGAGCGGCACGACGGGCTATCCGAAAATGGCGCTGCATAATTACTCGATAGCCGCCGCGCATATCCTCACGGGCAAGCACTGGCATCACCTCGACGAGAACTCGCTGCACCTGACTGTCTCCGAGACAGGCTGGGCGAAATGCGCGTGGGGCAAGATGTTCGGTCAGTATGTGGCGGGGGCGACCTCGTTCATTTACGATTTCGACCGCTTCGACCCCGACAAGCTCATGAAGATGATACAGGACTACAAGATAACCTCGTTCTGTGCGCCGCCGACGATGTACCGCTTTTTCATCAAGGCGGGTATGTCGAAGTACGACCTTAGCTCGATAAAGTACAGCTGTATCGCTGGCGAGGCGCTCAATCCCACCGTTTACCGCCGCTGGTTCGAATATACGGGCTTGAAGCTCATGGAGGGCTTCGGGCAGACGGAATCGGCTGTCATACTGGGCAATCTGTACGGCATGGAGCCGAAAGCAGGCTCTATGGGCAAGCCCACGCCGCTTTACAAAGTCGCGCTTATGGACAGCGACGGCGAGCTTACTCCGCAGGGCGAGGTGGGCGAGATAGTAGTCTACGGCGAGGAGGGCAAAACGCCCGGTCTGCTGAAAGAGTATTACCGCAATCCCGCCGAGAACGAACGCGCCTGGAAGTACGGCGTTTATCACACGGGCGATACGGCGTATATGGACAAGGACGGTTATTACTGGTATGTGGGGCGCACGGACGACCTTATCAAGGCTTCGGGCTACCGCATAGGACCCTTTGAGATAGAGAGTATTCTTATGGAACACCCCGCTGTTATGGAGTGCGCGATAACCGCCGCCGCCGACCCGATACGCGGAAATGTTGTCAAGGCGACAATCGTGCTTACGAAGGATTATCAGCCGTCGGAGGAGCTTGTGAAGGAGTTGCAGGATTATGTGAAGAAGTCTACTGCGCCGTATAAGTATCCCCGTATTGTGGAGTTTGTGAAGGAGCTGCCGAAGACTCATAGCGGTAAGATAAAGCGCGGCGAGATAAGAAGGCGCGATATGGAAGATGATGACGATTGATATGTCAAAGACAGGCGCAATATTCATAAAAACGTAATATTGACGATTCAGCCGTTTCCGTGCCGGAAACGGCTTTTATGTACGTTAATGAAAACAATTCATAAAAAATACTTGAAATCATCTGCAAGATATGATATAATGATTTTATGTTTGTGCTTCGCGGCAGGCGGAACGTCGTAAATTTAAATAACAATTGTTACATACTATTCGGGAGGTATTTTTATGTGCGGTATAGTAGGTTTTACCGGTATGAGACAGGCGGCTCCTATCCTTCTTGACGGTCTTGCAAAGCTCGAATACAGAGGCTACGACTCTGCGGGTCTTGCAGTCCGCGACGGCGACAGGGAAACGGAGATAATCAAGGAAAAAGGCAAGCTGCGCGTGCTTGCGGAAATGACAGATAACGGCAATGCCGTAAAGGGCTGCTGCGGTATAGGTCACACCCGTTGGGCTACTCACGGAGAGCCTTCCGCGCTGAACGCTCACCCCCACGCTTCCGACGATGAAAATGTTATCGCCGTGCATAACGGTATCATCGAGAACTATCAGGAACTGCGCGACAAGCTCACAAAGAAGGGTTATTCGTTCAAGTCGCAGACCGATACAGAGGTAGCCGTAAATCTCATCGACTACTATTATAAGAAGTACGGCGAGGGTCCCGTTGATTCTATCGTCCGCGCTATGCTGCGTATCCGCGGTTCTTATGCGCTCTGCGTTATGTTCAGGGACTTCCCCGAAGAGATCTACACCGCCCGCAAGGACAGCCCCATGATAATCGGCATCACCGACGGCGAAACATACGTTGCTTCCGATGTTCCCGCTATCCTGAAATATACAAGAAACGTTTACTACATCGGCAATAACGAGATAGCAAGGCTTGAAAAGGGCAAGGCTACCTTCTACAATATCGATCAGGAAGAGATAGAAAAGCCCGTTACCGAGATCAAATGGGACGCGGAATCCGCAGAAAAGGGCGGCTACGAGCATTTCATGCTCAAAGAGATCCACGAGCAGCCCAAGGTCATCAAGGACACTATCAATTCCGTTGTCAAGGACGGCGTTATCAGCTTTGAGGGCGTTGGTCTTACCGACGAGGAAATGCGTAATATCGAGCAGATATACATTGTTGCCTGCGGTTCGGCTTATCATGTAGGAATGGCGGCGCAGTACGTTATCGAGCAGCTGACGAGCGTTTCGGTGCGCGTCGAGCTGGCAAGTGAGTTCCGTTACAGAAAGATGAAGCTGAAACCGAACAGCCTTGTTATAATCATCAGTCAGTCGGGCGAGACCGCCGACAGCCTTGCGGCGCTGCGTTCCTCGAAGGAGCAGGGCGTTAAGACGCTCGGTATCGTGAATGTGGTAGGTTCTTCCATAGCGAGAGAGGCGGACAATGTGTTCTATACGCTTGCGGGTCCCGAGATTTCCGTTGCGACTACCAAGGCTTACAGCACTCAGCTCGTGGCGGGCTATCTGCTGGCGCTCCAGTTCGCAAAGGCTCGCGGCGAGATAGAGGACGAAAGATATGCCGAGCTTATCGCGGAGATAAACACTATCCCCGGCAAGGTGGCGCGTATCCTTGAGGATAAGGAGCGCATACAGTGGTTCTCGACCAAGCTCACGGGCATCAGGGACGCATTCTTCATCGGTCGCGGCATCGACTACGCGATAAGCATGGAGGGCAGCCTTAAAATGAAGGAGATAAGCTATATCCATTCGGAGGCATACGCCGCCGGAGAGCTGAAACACGGACCTATCAGCCTTATCGAGGACGGCACGGTTGTTGTAAGCGTTGTCACCCAGCCCGATCTTTACGAAAAGACCGTCAGCAACATGGTAGAGGTAAAGAGCCGCGGCGCTCACGTTATGGGGCTTACGACTTATGGTAATTACGCTATGGAGGACACGGCTGACTTTACCGTATATATCCCGAAGATCGACCCGCTGTTTGCGGGAAGCCTTTCTGTTGTGCCGCTCCAGCTCATGGGCTATTATGTATCGGTCGGCAAGGGCTTTGACGTTGACAAGCCGAGAAATCTTGCCAAGTCGGTAACGGTGGAATAATGGAATATTCTGCCTGTATATTTGATTTCGATCTGACTCTTGCCGATTCGTCGGTCGGCATACTGATCTGCTTTAAGCACACGCTGGCAAAATTCGGATATGCCGTCCCCGACGACAAGACCATTTGCGACACGATAGGTATGCCGCTTATCGACGCTTTCGATGTGCTGACGGGTATTCCCGATAATCCGCAGCGGCGCGAAATGCGCGATGAGTATATACTCAAAGCCAATGATGAAATGGCAAAAAACACCTTCTTTTACGACGGCGTTATAGAAGGCTTGAAGGCGCTGCGTGAGCGCGGTGTTAAGGTGGGAGTATGCTCGTCGAAAATGCGCTTTCGCATCGTGGAGAGCTTTGAGAAAAAGGCGGGGTGTATGCCTGTCGATGTGCTGATAGGGCTTGACGACGCGGATACGCCCAAGCCCGACCCCTCGGGGCTGCTCAAATGTATAAGTAAAATGGGCGTTGATAAGCGCGATGTGCTTTATGTCGGGGATAACCATATCGACGCGGAGACCGCCATGAATGCGGGCGTTGATTTCGCCGCCGTGCTGACAGGCTTTACCACAAGGGAGGAGTTTGAAACGTTTCCTCATGTGGCGATATGTCAGGAACTGGCAGACTTGCTTAGAAATATTAAGTTGAAGTAAAATCATATTCAACATTGTATTAACAACTATTGCTATCAGCGCACGGAAATGATATAATTATAATAAGCGTCAGAATAAAAAACCGCAAGGCAGCGAAAAATCACGGCAGTTTCGATAATTTCAAGTTTGATCTATTCCGACGTTTACGATATATGATAAGAAAAACGAAAGGCAGGCGTTTGAAATGCTCAGATCAATGACGGGCTTCGGCAGGGAAAGGCTCGCGTTCGACGAAAGGGAGATACTTGTCGAGATACGCTCGGTCAATCACCGCTTTTATGAATTTACGGCGCGTACCCCCCGCGCTTACGGCTACCTTGACGAAAAGCTGAAATCTCTGCTTGGCAGCACGAACGACGTTCGCGCCATATCACGCGGAAAAGTAGAGGTCAGCGTTTATATTTATAATAAAGAGGGCGTTAATGCCGATATAACCGTAAACCGCGAGCTGGCGCACGGGTATCTTGACGCGCTAAGAGCCGCCGCGCCCGATTTGGGCGTTGAGGACGATCTGAAGCTCTCGGACGTAATGCGGCTGCCCGATCTGTTTACCGTCGTAAAAACGCAGGAAAACGAAGAGCAGGTCTGGGAGCAGGTAAGGCAGACTGCCGAAAAAGCGCTCGGATATTTCGTTGAAATGCGCGAGACCGAAGGCGAAAAAATGCACGCCGATATTTCCTCTCGGTTAAACACTATCGAGGAAATGGTGCGCTTTGTCGAGGAGCGCTCACCGACGGTGACGGAGACCTACCGCGAAAAGCTCGCGGCGAAGATAGCAGAAGTAGTGGGAGACAGGAACATCGACGACGCGAGGATACTCACCGAAGCGGCTATCTTCTCCGAAAAGACCGCCGTTGACGAGGAGACCGTCCGCCTGCACAGCCACATCGCGCAGTTCAGGCAGCTTATCGAAAGCGACGAACCCGTCGGCAGAAAGCTCGATTTTCTCGTGCAGGAGATGAACCGCGAGGTAAACACCACAGGCTCGAAATGCAGCGACCTTGACATAACCCGCACGGTCGTTGATATGAAAAGCGAGATCGAGAAGATACGCGAACAGATACAGAACATCGAATAAGGAGTGAGCGTGATGCGGCTGCTTAATATCGGCTACGGCAATCTTGTTTCTGCCGAGCGGCTCATTTCGATAGTAACGCCCGGCTCCGCGCCCGTCAAGCGGCTCGTTCAGGAGGCTCGCGACAGGGGAACGCTTATCGACGCTTCATGCGGCAGGCGTACAAAATCGGTGCTTATTATGGACAGCGACCATGTTGTGCTTTCGGCGGTATCGGCGGTAAGCCTTGCAGGCAGGATAGGCATGGACGTAAGGTCGCTCGATGATGATACAAACGACAACGAGGAGGGTGAGGAATAATGGGTAATGAAGCAAAGGCAAAGCTGTTTGTGATCTCCGCGCCTTCGGGCTGCGGCAAGGGTACGCTTCTGAATGAGCTGTCAAAGAGGTTCGATTATTACTATTCGATCTCCTGCACTACCCGCAAGCCGCGTGAGGGCGAAGTAGATAAAGTGCATTATTTCTTTATCACGGACGATGAATTTAAAGCGCTTGCGGATAGCGAAGGTTTCCTCGAATACGCCGATTTCAGCGATCACAGCTACGGTACTCCGCGCAAGCCCGTTGAGGAAAACCTGAGCGAGGGCAGGGACGTACTGCTTGAAATTGAGCCTAACGGCGCTTTTCAGGTAAAGAAGAAACGCCCCGACGCGGTGATGCTGTTCATTTTGCCGCCCAGTGTCGCTTCAATAGAAAGGCGGCTGCGCAGAAGGGCGCTCGAATCGGGCGAGACCGAGGAGCAGATACAGGCGCGGCTCAAAACCGTTGTTCCCGACATAGAAAGAGCGTATGATTACGATTATGTAATGGTGAACGGAGACCTTGACAAGGCGGTTGAAGACCTTGTGAAGATATATCGGCTGGCAAAGGAAGGCGGCGCGGGGCTTGAAGAGTTTTCCGCGGCGAACATGAAAGAAACGATTGATGAGGTGCTTGAAAATGCTTAGACCCGCAGCTATACAGATCTTAAAGAATAACGAAAGCTATTATTCCCTTGTTGTGGCAGTTGCCAAACGCGCAAGGGCGATAACCGAGGAGGCTGCCGAGAACAAGACAGTGCTTAACGAACGTCCCGTCAAGATAGCGGTCGATGAATTCGCTTCGGGAGAATACAAGCTTATCGAAAGCCCCAAGCTGAGGGGTTAAGCGGACGATGTTGCTTGCCGGAGTGGCGGTGAGCGGCGCGGCACTCAGCTTTGACAAGGAATATTCGTATTCCGTACCCGAAAGACTGGTGCTGTCGGCGCGGGCAGGCTCGCGGGTGTTCGTGCCGTTCGGCAGGGGCGGCAGGCGCGACGTGGGGCTTATCCTCTCGCTGACGGAGGGCGAGCCGGGCGCGGGTACCAAGCCGATAATCTCGGTTATAGATAACGAGCCGCTTGTGGGCGAGGAAATGCTCGGGCTTATCCGCTGGCTGAAAAAAACGACCTTCTGCACCTATTTTGACGCTTACAGAAGCATGGTGCCGGGCGGTTTTTCGGTGAAAGCGGCGGTGCATTACCGTCCCGCGGGCATCGACCCCGCCGAGTGCGGGCTGACCGACGAGGAAACAGAGGTCTACGTCAAGCTGCTCAAAGCCGAAAAGCAGAAGGATATTGACAGCCTGCTGATACCGCCAAGTACCGCTTCGGCGGCGGAGAAAAAGCGCATCAAAGCGCTTACTGCGTCGCTCTGCGACAAGGGAGCCGTCGAGGAAGAAGCTGTATTTACAAGGGCGGTCGGCGACGCAAGCGAGCAGAACGTAACTCTTACGCAGGAATTTCGCTTGTCGGAAAATGAGGAGCTGCGCGAAAAGTTAAG
The DNA here is from genome assembly GCA_902776945.1 of uncultured Ruminococcus sp. GTDB lineage: Bacteria > Bacillota > Clostridia > Oscillospirales > Ruminococcaceae > YE71. The sequence continues at coordinate 17,392 of CACYSH010000016.1, read as the reverse complement.
CGCCAAGCAAAAGACGGTCGTTTCGCTGCTTGAAGAGTATACCGCCGCTTCGGTGGGCGAGCTTTGCTACATGGCGGGCTGCACAAGGGCGGTCGTCAAGCGGCTTGCGGAAAAGGGCGTTGTGAGGATTTACAGCGTTGAAGTCATGCGCAAGGCGACCGAAGACGCAGACGAAAGGCGCGACCCCGCCTCGATAGAGCTTAACGGCGAGCAGACGGCGGCTTATGACGGGATAATGTCGCTTATAAATGCGGAAAAGCCTGCGGGCGCTCTGCTTTACGGAGTTACGGGCAGCGGCAAGACGGCGGTGTTTTTCCGCGTGATAGATTCGGTGCTTAAAGCGGGAAAGACCGCGATCATGCTGGTGCCGGAGATCTCGCTCACGCCGCAGATGGTGAAGCGGTTCAAGCTCTGCTTCGGCGACGGTATAGCGCTGCTGCATTCGTCGCTTTCGCTGGGTCAGCGGGCGGACGAGTTCAAGCGCATACGTTCGGGCGAGGCAAAAATAGTCATCGGCACAAGGAGCGCCGTTTTCGCGCCGCTTGAAAATATCGGCGTGATAATCTTAGACGAGGAAGGCGAGCGCACCTACAAGTCGGATATGTCGCCGCGCTACCACGCGAGGGACGTTGCCGTGCAGCGGTGCGGTTATCACAACTGCCTTATGCTGCTGGCTTCGGCTACGCCTTCGATCGAGAGCTTTTTTTTCGCCAAAGAGGTCGGCAGGTTTTCGCTTTTCGAGATGAAACAGCGCTATGCAAACGCTACTCTGCCCGATGTCGAGATACTTGATATGCAGAGCGAGGAACACGCGGGCGCGGGAAGTCTTTTCAGCGCAAAGCTGGCGAACGCGGTGGGCGAAACGCTTTCACGCGGCGAACAGGCTATTCTTCTGCTGAACAGGCGCGGCTTTACGACGTATATGTCCTGCATGGTCTGCCGTGAGCCGATTTCCTGCCCGAATTGCAGTCTGCCGCTTACATATCATAAGAAAAACGACCGCCTGATGTGTCATTACTGCGGTTACAGTATATCCGTACCCGATAAATGCCCCAAATGCGGCGACACTCACCTGCGGCAGAGCGGCGCGGGAACGCAGCGCATCGAGGACGAGCTTTCGAAGCTCTTTCCACAGGCAAGGCTGCTGCGCATGGACGCAGACACGACCTTTACACGCGGCGCTTACGAGGAGAGCTTCACGGCATTCGAGCGCGGCGAGTATGACATCATGCTCGGCACGCAGATGATAGCAAAGGGCTTGAATTTCCCGAACGTAACGCTTGTCGGGATAATCTCGATAGACAAGGCGCTTTTCACGGGGGATTTCCGCAGCTACGAACGGACGTTCTCGCTGATCACGCAGGTCGCGGGGCGCTCGGGGCGCGGAGACAAGCCGGGAAGGGCGTTCATACAAACATACGTTCCCGATCATTATGTGATAAATCTTGCGGCGGAGCAGAATTACGACGAGTTTTTCGTGCAGGAGTCGGCGCTCAGAAAAGCGCTGCTTTACCCGCCGTACTGCGATATATGCGCGGTGAGCTTTTCGTCGATAATGGAAAGCCGCGTGATCGAAGGCTCGGGATTTTTCCTGGAGCTGTTAAAGGAATACATTTCCGCCAATAATATAAAGATACCGCTGAGGGTTCTGGGACCCTCGCCGTGTACGCTGGGCAGGATAAACAACCGCTACCGCTACCGGCTGATAATCAAATGCAGGGTATCGCAGCAGTTCAGGGACATGATCTCCTGCTGTCTTGGCGGATTTTTTGCCGAAAGGAAGTTTTCGGAGGTAAGAATTTTCGCCGACATCAACGGCGATATAAGCCTGTAAATATATGAATTGTAAACCGAAAGGAAAGCTGAAAAATGGCGCTCAGAACCATTACTAAGGAGGGCGACCCTATTTTAAGGAAGGTCTGCCGCCCCGTTACAGAATTTAACGAAAGATTATGGACAGTCCTTGACGATATGGCGGAGACCATGCACCATGCCGACGGAGTAGGGCTTGCGGGTCCGCAGATCAGCTATCTGCGCCGCGTGGTCGTTATCGACGTTGGCGAAGGAGTTATCGAGATGATAAACCCCGAGATCGTCGAGGTATCGAAGGAAACGCAGTATTGCCGCGAGGGCTGCCTTTCCGTGCCGGGCAAGTGGGGCATGACGACCCGCCCCGTAAAGATCAAGGCGAAGGCACAGGACAGGCACGGCAACTGGTTCGAGGTCGAGGGCGAGCAGCTCCTGGCGCAGGCGATCTGCCACGAGCTGGAGCATCTTGACGGCAAGCTGTTCATTGATATAGTCGAGGAATGGCTGAAACCCGAGGATTTAGAGGAGCAGGACGACAGGAAATGAAGATAGTTTTCATGGGTTCGCCTGATTTTGCCGAAAAAGCGCTCGAAAAGCTCTACGACAGCGCGGCGTTTGAAAGCCCCGTCGAGGTTGCGGCGGTGTTTACTCAGCCCGACAAGCCACGCGGCAGGGGACACAAGCTCGTCCCCACGCCCGTAAAGTCGCTTGCCGAAAAGCACGGCACGCCCGTCTATCAGCCGCAGAGCCTTAAAAAGGACGCGGAGGAATATCTTGCGGCGCTTAAAGACATCGCCCCGGATGTGATAATTGTTGCGGCTTACGGCAAAATTCTGCCGAAAGAGGTGCTTGAGCTGCCGAAATTCGGCTGCATAAATATCCACGGCTCGCTGCTGCCGAAATACCGCGGTGCCGCGCCTATTCAGCGTGCGATAATGGACGGCGAAAAAGAAACGGGCATCACGATAATGCAAATGGCAGAGGGGCTTGACACGGGCGATATGCTGCTGAAAAAAGCCGTGACGATAGGCGAAAACGAGACCAGCGCCGAGCTTTTCGACAGGCTGGCGGCTCTCGGCGCGGATATGCTGCCCGAAGTGCTGGCTCATCTCGAAAGGGGAGACCTTGCCCCCGAAAAGCAGGACGACTCGCTTTCGAGCTATGCCGCTATGATAACAAAGGAAATGTGTCCTATCGACTTCACGCAGCCGGTGGAGAATATCCATCATCAGATATGTGCGCTTTCGGATTCGCCCTGCGCTAACTGTATGCTCGGGGAGAACCGTATCAAGGTATATCATTCGGAAATTATTTCCGGGGATAAGCCTTCGGCGCAGCCCGGCGAGTTTGTCGGCAAAAAGAAATTCGACGTTGCCTGCTCTGACGGTGTGATAAGATTCACCGAGATCCAGGCTGAGGGCGGCAAGCGCATGGACGCGGCTGCCTATCTTAACGGAAAGCCCGTCGCGGCGGGAACGGTGCTGAAATAATGGCGGAAAATACGATAAGACCCGAAAATCCGCGCAAAACGGCGGTAAAGCTGCTATGCCGCGTGGAGGAGGGGAACGCTTATTCGAACCTCGTCCTCGACGAGCATTTCAAGCGCAGCAGAATGGACGCGAGAGACACCGCGTTCTGCACCGCGCTGTTTTACGGCACTCTCGAACGGCGGCTGACCTTTGACGAGATAATAAAGCGGTACATCACGCGCCCGGGCGACAAGCTCTCGCTCGAAGTGCGCAACATTATCCGCACCGCGATGTATCAGCTGTTATATATGGACAGCGTGCCCGATTCGGCGGCTGTAAACGAGGCGGTGAAGCTCGCCTCAAAGAACCGCAATCCGGCGGTAAAGGGCTTCGTGAACGGCGTTCTGCGGGCGTTTATACGCGATGAAAAGCGGCTGCCCGAAGCAAAAGGGACTGCGGAGGAGCTTTCCGTAAAGTATTCCTGTCCGCTGCCGCTCGTCAATAAATGGCTTTCGGAGCTTGGCGAGAAAAAGACCGCGCAGCTGCTTGACGATTCGCTCGGTCGCGCTCCCGTGACGATACGGACGAACACGACCCGCATTACTCCCGACGAGCTTGCCGAAAAGCTCGCGGCTGAGGGACTGACTGTCTACAAAAATAAATATGTCGGCGAGGCGCTTGAAATATCGGGTGCCGCTCCCGAAAAGACTGCCGCCTACGCGGAGGGGCTTTTCCACGTTCAAGACGTTTCGTGTATGCTCTGTTGCAAGGCGCTGGGCGCAGAGCCGGGAATGACGGTGCTTGATATGTGCGCGGCTCCCGGCGGCAAGACGTTCACCATTGCCGAAATGATGAAAAACAGTGGCAGTGTTTCGGCTTTCGACCTTCACAAAAAACGCGCCGGACTTATCGCGGCGGGCGCGGAGCGGCTCGGGCTGACGATAATTTCGGCAGACGAGAACGACGCAAAGACATTCCGTGACGATTTGCCTGCGGCTGACAGGGTGCTTTGCGACGTGCCTTGTTCGGGGCTGGGCGTTATCCGCCGCAAGCCCGAGATCAAGTACAAGGACTTGACGGAGTTTGAGCGGCTGCCGGAGGTACAGTACGAAATTCTGGACGTTTCCTCGCGGTATGTCAAGCCGGGCGGCGTACTGGTATATTCTACCTGCACGGTCTCCGACGCGGAAAACATTGACGTTGTGCGGAAATTCCTTGAAGCGCACCCCGAGTTCCAGCCGGCGGCATTCGGCGAGGGCTTCGGCAGGTTCGGCGGCGAGACCGCGCTTACCGTGCTGCCGGAGTATTTCGGCTCGGACGGCTTTTTCATTGCGAAGCTCGTCCGCACAGACAGAGAGGTACAAAATGCTTGACAAACAGCTAAAAAAGCTCGAAAGAAAATTCGGCAAATTCGCGGTAAACAAGCTGATGCTCTACATCGTCGCGGGAATGTTCATGCTTTTCGTCGGCGAAATGGTGGCGGAAAGTATGCCGAACGTACAGGGTTCGATTTACTCGTTTCTGAATTTCGACCGCGAATTGATCCTGCGCGGGCAGGTGTGGCGGCTGATCTCGTTCATATTTCTTCCGCCAATGGACGTTCGCCCGCTGTTCATGATATTCGAGCTTTATTTCTGTTGGCTCTTCGGCAACAGCCTTGAAGAGCATTGGGGCAGCTTTCGGTTCAACGTTTACTATTTACTGGGAACGCTTGGGGCGATAATTTCGGGCTTTATCACGGGCGGCGCTTCGAATCATTTTCTGAACATGAGCCTGCTTATCGCGTTTGCGATGATCTACCCCGACCACGAGATACTGCTGTTCTTTTTTCTCCCGATCAAGATGAAATGGATAGCCGCCGCGGACGCGGTGTTCATGATATGGACGCTCATCATGGGCGCTCCGGGGACAAAGCTGCTGATCGTATTCTCGTTTGTGAATCTGCTCCTGTTTTTCGGCGGGGATATGTATGTAAATGTCAGGTACTTCTTCCGGAAAAAATTCGGCAAGGGCGGCAGCGGTCGCGGCAGAAAAAAGGAAAAACGCGCAAAGAACATTGATATTTCAAAGCGCAGATAAATTCAGCGGGGAGGTGCGGGAATGATAATAAAATGCGGTGAGATGACCGATATTTTAAGTCTGTCAAGGGAAGAGCTTGCGGAGCAGCTTGTCGGCATGGGCGAGAAGAAATTCCGCGCCGCACAGGTCTTCAAGTGGCTGCACCGGAGAAACGCCGCTTCTTTTGACGAAATGACCGATCTTTCTGCACAACTGCGCAACAGGCTTAAAGAAAAATTTTGTTTAAATAACCTATTTATCGAAAAAAGACTTGAATCCGACATAGATAATACGGTAAAATATTTATATAGGCTCCCCGACGGCAATCATGTCGAAAGCGTGCTTATGGAATACAGCTACGGCAACACTATCTGCGTTTCAACGCAGGTGGGCTGCAAAATGGGCTGCCGTTTCTGCGCCTCGACTATCGCGGGCTACAAGCGCGACTTAGCGCCCTCCGAGATACTGCGGCAGATCTACACCGCGCAGGCGGACAGCGGCAGGAAAATTGCGGGCGTGGTGCTTATGGGCATCGGCGAGCCGCTTGATAATTATGATAACGTGGTCAGCTTTCTGCGGCTGCTTTCCGACCCCGAGGGCTTCGGAATGTCGCTCCGGCACGTTTCGGTGTCTACCTGCGGGATAGTGCCGAGAATTTACGAGCTGGCGGAGCTGGGGCTTGGGATAACGCTTTCGATCTCCCTGCACGCCCCCGACGACGAGAGCCGCAGCGCCATAATGCCCGTAAACGACCGCTGGGGCGTGGACGAGCTTATGACCGCGTGCAGACATTACTTTGCGAAAACAGGACGGCGCATCAGCTTTGAGTATGCGCTGATAAACGGGCATAACGATTCCCGCGCCGACGCGGCAAAGCTGGCGGCGCTGCTTAAAGACTTCGTGTGCCATGTGAATATAATACCGGTTAATAAGATAAAGGAGCGCGATTTCCGCTCCGACAGAGCCTCGGCGCAGCGCTTCCGCAAGTATCTGGAAGAGCTTGGCATAAACGCCACCGTGAGAAGAACTCTCGGCGCAGACATCGAGGCAGCCTGCGGTCAGCTCAGACGCGAGGCGGAAAAGTCCGGCAAAACGGACTGAATTTCATCAAAAAGCAATCAACACTGTTAAGGACGGTGATCGAGATGTATCTGTCATATAATTCCGACAGAGGCGTGGAACGTGCCGAAAATCAGGATAAGATAGTAGCCGGTTTCATCGCGGACGAAATAGCGCTTGCCGTCGTCTGCGACGGTATGGGCGGTGCCGCGTCAGGCTCGGTGGCGAGCGGCATCGCGGCGAACGAGATATATACCCGCGTTACGGAAGGCTACCGCGAGGGCATGAGCGGCGAGGAGGTCAAGGAACTGATGATCTCGGCGGTGATGCAGGCAAACGCGATAGTGTATCAGAAAAGCCGCGAGGACATCGAAAAGAACGGCATGGGAACTACCTGCGTTGCGGCGTTCGTTATCGGCAAGACCGCATATATACTGAACGTCGGGGACAGCCGCGCCTATCTTATGAACGATTCGGGCATAACGCAGATAACAAAGGATCATACCTATGTCAATATGCTTTACGAACACGGCGAGATCACCTTTGAGGAAATGCAGACCCACCGCATGAAGAATATCATCACAAGGGCGGTAGGCGTTGACGACGTTGTTGAACCCGATACCTACGAGATCAGCGAAACGGGCAATTTTGCGCTGTTTCTCTGCACCGACGGGCTGTATAACTATTGTCATCCGCAGATCATTTACGAGAGCGTCTTTAATAAAAATCTCGATAAGGGCGTTTCCGATCTGATAGAATATTGTAACGCCTGCGGAGGAAAGGACAACATTTCCGCCGCGGTGATCGCGAATTGACGGATAAGTGAAAGAGGAGAGTGAAGGAGCTATGAATTATATCGGCATGGAGCTTGATGGTCGTTACAAGATCATTGAGCAGATAGGAAGCGGCGGCATGGCTGACGTTTTCAAAGCCGACGATCTTGAGGAGGGACGAACTGTCGCCGTCAAGATATTGAGAGACGAGTTTTCGCAGAACGCCGACTTCCTGCGGAGGTTCCGCAACGAGAGCAAGGCTATCGCGGTGCTTTCACAGCAGAATATCGTGAAGATCTTCGATGTGGGGCTTACCGACGATATAAAGTTCATCGTAATGGAATATATCGACGGAATCACGCTGAAGGACTTTATCGGCGAGCAGAGCGTGCTTCGCTGGAAGGACGCGCTTTTCTTCATCACGCAGATACTGAGGGCGCTCCAGCACGCGCACGACAAGGGCATAGTTCACCGCGACATCAAGCCGCAGAATATCATGCTCCTTGAAGACGGCACGATAAAGGTCATGGATTTCGGCATCGCCCGTTTTTCGCGTATCGACGGCAAAACCATGTCGGATAAGACGGTCGGCTCGGTGCATTACATCAGCCCCGAGCAGGCAAGGGGAGACATGACCGACGAGCGCAGCGACATTTATTCCGTCGGCGTAATGCTCTATGAAATGGTGACGGGCAGAAAGCCCTACGACGCTGATACCCCCGTGGCGATAGCGCTGAAGCATATGCAGGAAAACTGCGTTCCCCCGAGAGATATAATGCCCTCCATTCCCGAAGCGCTCGAAGAGATAATCCTTCACGCTATGGAAAAGGAACCCAGCAGGCGCTACCAGTCGGCGGCGGAAATGATCGCCGATATAGATACCTTCAAGCTCGACCCTTCCGTGGTGTTCGGCTACAACGAACCAGATTATGTGCCGGAGAGCGCAGGTCGTTCAGGCAATGGCAATCAGCGCGGCAACAGCGGCAACAGGTTCGACCAGAAGGATTATAACGATAATTACGAATATGATAACGGCGGCGGGTACTACGACGACGGCTATTACGATGATGGCGGTCAGTACGACGACGGCGGTTATGATAACTATGAATACGATAACGGCGGCTACGACGATGGCGGTCAGTATGACCGCGGATATTATGACGACCGCTATTACGAGGACGATTATGACGAGGCACCGCGCCGCAGCTATGTCGTACCGATAATGCTCGCTGTTACCGTTGCGGTAGTAATTATCGCGGCGCTTGTTATCGCCTACTACGCGATAGCGAATTTCAGCCCCGACGCTACGCACTCCGGAAACGTTGAGATACCGAACTTTGTCGGTCTTAACATCGTTCAGGTAGAGCAGCAGTGGAAGAGCAAGCTGAATTTCGAAAAGACCGAGGAATATTCGAACGAGTACGACGAAGGAACCATAATGTCCCAGTCGCAGACCAAAAAGACAGTTAAGGAAGGCTACACCTTAAAGGTCGTAGTCAGCAAGGGACAGCGATTGCTTACCGTTCCGAACATGATAAACAAGGACGCGGAGGTAGCGAGAAACGAGCTTACCACGGCAGGATTTATCCCGATATTCCGCGAGACCTACGACGATAACGTTGCAAAAGGCATGGTCGTAAAGACCGAGCCTGCGGCGGGTACGCAGCACCCCGAGGGCAAGGAGGTACTTTACTTTGTAAGCCAGGGACCGCTTGAAACTCAGGTCAAGGTGCCTAACGTACTTGGTCTTACCCGTGAAAAGGCTATCGCGGCTCTTAAAGCGAACAAGCTGGGCTACGAGGTAGCGGAGATCAAGAAGGACGGCGACAAGGGCAAGGTTGTCGAGCAGAGCAAGAACGAGGGCGAATACGTTGACAGAGGCGAAGTGATCACGATCTTCATTTCGACAGGTGAAGCCGATCCCACCAAGCTCAAGATGAGCATTCCGTTCCCGAGCTTTGTACGCGGCAGCTATACTATCGACGTTTACCGCGACGGCAGCATTGTTTACTTCAAGACCATTCAGAACGCCGAGACCGTAGCGGGCAGCACCGTCGGCATCGACATCGAGGGCAAGAAGACCGAGCGCCTCATGGTATATATCAAGAGCAACGATCTCGGCACCGAGAACTATATCAAGTACGCGACCTACGATGTAAACTATGACACCGACGAGGTCAAGTTAAGCGGCAGCCTGAACGAAGAGGATCTGAGAAAGATCACTCCTTCGGAGACACCCACGACCACGACTACTCCCGAGCCGACTATCAGCACCTTCGTTCCCGACACGACCGAGTCCGAGGATCCGGGCGTACAGCCCTATGCTACCGAAGAATCCGCATTGGACGACGACAGCAGCAGCCTTACGGAATTTAGCTATTTCGGTTTTTAATGACTGACAGGTCTGTGAAATGACAGGATTGATAATCAAAGCAGTCGGAGGCTCCTACACCGTGGAAGCCTCCGACGGTGTATATGAATGTAAAGCACGCGGTGTATTCAGAAAGCGCGGTATCTCGCCGATGTGCGGCGACAGCTGCGAATTTACGGACGAAAACGGCGGGCGGGTCATCACGGAGATAGCCCCGCGCCGCAACGAGCTTATCCGTCCGCCGCTCGCCAACCTTGATATGCTTTTGTATGTTGCGTCGGTGGCGGAGCCAAGCCCGAATCTCACGCTGATAGATAAGTTTATCGCGATATGCGAGCATAAGAGCATCGAGCCGGTCGTGGTCATAACCAAGACCGACAAGGGCAGCGGCGAGGAGATAGCCGAGATATACCGCCGGGCGGGATTTACGGTATTTTCCGCCGACAACACGACGGGCGAGGGCAGCGGCGAGGTAAGGGACTTTATCGCGGGAAAGCTCTGCGCCTTCACGGGCAATACGGGGGTAGGTAAGTCCTCTCTGCTGAACCGTATGTTCCCTTCATTAGAACTTTCTACCAACGAGATAAGCCGCAAATTAGGGCGCGGCAAGCATACCACCCGTCATGTCGAGCTGTTCAAAATGCCGGGCGGCGGGTATATCGCCGACACGCCGGGCTTTTCGAGCTTCGAGACCAACCGCTACGAGATAATCTTCAAGGACGAGCTGAAGGACTGCTTCCGCGAGTTCGTCCCGTATGAGGGCAAATGCCGTTTTCCCGACTGTGCGCACACCGCCGACAAGGGCTGCGCAGTATTGCAGGCGGTGGGCGAGGGGCTTATAGCGCAGTCGCGGCACCAAAGCTACCTCGAAATGTACGAGGAAGCAAAGCAGCTTAAGGAGTGGGAGCATAAATGAGGTGCGTTATATTTACGGGCGGCGACCCCGAGCCGCATCTGCCGGAGGGCGTTTCGACCGACGGAGCGCTTATCATCGCGGCGGACAGCGGCTATAAAAACTGTTTGGCGCTGGGCTGCGTTCCCGATATTGTTCTTGGCGATTTTGATTCGCTCGGAAGTATCCCGGCTGATACCGTTCACCGCGTTTATCCGAAGGAAAAGGACGACACCGACCTTATGCTCGCCGTCAAAGAAGCGCTTTCACGCGGCTGCGATGAGATCGTGATCCTCGGCGCTATGGGCGGGCGTTTCGACCATACGTTTGCCAATGTTCAGGCGCTCGGCTTTATCGCGGAAAACGGCGCGGAGGGCAGGATAGTCTCCGTAAACGAGGAGATCATTATGCTTTCGCCGGGCAGAAATCTGTTCCCGAAACGCGGGGACAGGTCGCTTTCGCTGTTCTCCTATACTAACGAGGTCAGGGGGCTGACTATCGCGGGCGTGAAATATCCGCTTGAAAACGGCTGTATCACGAACCGTTTCCCTATCGGCATTTCGAACGAGATAACCGCCGACTGCGCGGAGGTCAGCTTTACGGAGGGTCTGCTGCTGGCGGTAATGAGCAAGTTAAGGTAATGTTGCACAAAATCCATGCTTTTCTTTTGTGAAATTCATCAAAAGCCCGTCTTGACAGTTTTCGGCATAAGTATTATAATTAGAATATAAAAAATAAATCAAGATTTGCAAATAGTTAACAGTGAACAGTAAACAGTGAATAGTTATGGAGCGCCGGCTTCGCCGCGCACTGATTATCCCCTTTTGAGCAGAAACTTTTTTGCGGAGCTTGCACGAACTTGTTTGTGCCTGCTTCCGCATAATATGTGAGCGAAGCGAACACCATAACTATTCACTATTAACTATTCACTATTCACTACTATCGGGGTGGGGGCATGAAAATGACGCATGAAAGGCTGATGCACAGGGCGGCAACGCTGGTCGGCGGCTTCGCGGGAATGTATACGGTTATGACGCGGTTCAATCTCGGCTCGTCGCAGACGGTGTGCCTGCTTGACACGATGCGGGCGCTGTTCGGGCGTGATGTCCGCGAGTTCCTGCTGCGGGCGCTGGGCGTGCTGATCTACGGCGGCACGGTCTTCACGGCGGCGTATCTGACCCGCAAGGGTAAGTCCGACACGCGGCTGATAAGCGTTTTGCTGTGCGCGGTCTGCTTTGCGATACTGGGCGTAATGCCTGCGGATATTGAGCCGTGTCTCGCGCTTTATCCCTCGTTTATAATGATGTCGTTCGTGTGGGTGGTTTTCGGCAGCATGGGAGAATATGCCAGCGCACCGATCTTCTCGACGAACAACTATCGGCAGGCTATCGGCGGGCTTGCGGAGTATTGTGCCGACCATGACCGTAAGCATTTGGATAAGGCTAAGTATTTCGGCGGTACGCTGTTGGTTTTCCATATCGGCGCGGCGGCGGCGTATTTTGCCTGTGAGAGATTCGGCACTAAGGCGGCGTTTTTCGGGCTTTTGCCGACGGTATTTCTTGTTGGCGCGGTTTATGCGCCGGCAATTGCGGCGGCGTTACATATCAAGCCCATTCGTGCGGCGGCAAAATAATACAGAGATCAAGCGGCGTTTCCCGATTGCGGGGAGTGCCGTTTTTTGCAAAGAAAAACCGCGGCGTGAACTGCCGCGGCTGATACTGATGTTATAATTCCCTGCGTTCCTTTTTTATCTTGAAGATAAGTCTGAGCATCGGTGCCAAGACACGCGGACTTTTTATAACAACGACCTTCATAACATGACCTCCCGTATGTATAATCGCTTTCGCGTATTATATAATATGCACACGGTCGCTCCGCTGTTACGGCAGCGCCGCCCGGAAAGCCTTCTGCACCGTATCCGCGCCGATGACCTCGATCCCGAGCCGCCGCGTGTCGATCCCCTTCATCGACGAGTACGGAATAATGCACTTATTAAAGCCCAGCCGCTGTGCCTCCGCTATGCGCTGCTCCGCCCGCTGCACGGCGCGAAGCTCACCCGCAAGACCTATCTCGCCGAAGGTGATAACGTCGGGCGGCACGATCTTGTCGGTCAGGCTGGAATAAAGCGCCAGCGCTACGGACAGATCGGCGGCAGGCTCGCCAATGTCAAATCCGCCGACCACGTTCAGATAAACGTCCAGCCCGCCGAAGAAAAATCCCAGCCGCTTTTCAAGCACCGCGATAAGGATCGCCATGCGGTTGTAGTCAAAGCCCGTCGCCGTGCGGCGCGGCACATTGAACGCGCTTTTCGTGACGAGCGCCTGCACCTCCGCGAGAATAGGGCGCGAGCCTTCAATAACGCAGGCGACGCAGCAGCCCGAAGCGTCGGAGGGTCTGCCCGAAAGCAGCATTTCCGACGGATTGGCGACCTCGCGCAGACCGCTGCCGCACATCTCGAACACGCCGATCTCGTTTGTCGAGCCGAAACGGTTCTTTATCCCGCGCAGAATGCGGTACGGCAGATTTTTCTGCCCCTCGAAATACAGCACGCAGTCCACGATATGCTCCATGACTTTCGGACCTGCTATCGCGCCGTCCTTGTTGACATGACCGACTATCAGCATGGGTATCTCAAGCGATTTGGCGGTCTTCATGAGCAGATTTGTACATTCGCGCACCTGCGTTACCGAGCCGCTCGCGGAGGTGAGCGCGGAAATATTCATAGTCTGTATCGAGTCGATAATGGCTATCTCGGGCTTTTCCTTTGCGATAACGGAGCATACCGCCTCGCAGTCGTTCTCGCTGACAAGATAAAGATTGCCGCTGTCCACGCCGAGCCGCCTTGCCCGCAGCTTTATCTGCCGCAGCGATTCCTCGCCCGAAACGTAGAGGATAGTGTGGTCTTCACCTAATTTCTGACAGATTTGCAGCAGCAGCGTGGATTTGCCGATGCCAGGTTCACCGCCTAAAAGTATTAAGCTGCCCTTGACGATACCACCGCCGAGAACCCTGTCAAGCTCTTTAAGCCCGGTCGTCCAGCGAACCTCGTTGTCGTCCGCGTCGATGTCGTTTATCTCTTTAATGCTGCCCGAAATGTCGCGTACCGCCGCCGAAGCCGAAGTCGCCGACGAGCGCGTGAGCTGCGCGGCGGGCGTTGCTTCTTCGAGGGTGTTCCATTCGCCGCAGTCGGGGCAGCGCCCGTTCCACTTGGGCGATTCATAGCCGCAGGAGCTGCAAACGTATACGATTTTCTGCTTTGCCATATTATTCCTCCGCCCAGCCCGCGCTGCGACCTACTGCCTTGTGCCAGCCCGCAAGCAGCTCCGCACGGCGTTCGGCAGTCATGTCGGGGGTGTACTCGCGGTCGATCTTACGCGCCTTGATAAGGCTGTTTTCGTCGCTCCAAAGTCCGACGGTCAGCCCCGCAAGGTAAGCCGCGCCGAGCGCCGTCGTTTCGTGATTTGTCGGCTTGATGAGCTTTCTGTCCAGTATATCGGACTGAAACTGCATAAGGAACGAGTCACGCGAAGCCCCGCCGTCAACGTAAAGCTCCCTGATTACCGCGCCCGAATCCTTCTCCATAGCCGCGAACAGGTCAGCCGACTGGTACGCTATCGACTCCTGCGCGGCGCGGATAATATGTTCCCGCCGTGTGCCGCGGGTTATGCCGACGATAGTTCCGCGTGCGTACATATCCCAGTAGGGAGCGCCCAGCCCCGTGAACGCGGGAACGAGATAAACGCCGCTCGTGTCGGGGACTTTTCGGGCGAAATATTCCGCGTCGCGGCTCTCGGTGATGAGCCGCAGCTCGTCGCGCAGCCACTGAATGACCGCCCCGCCGACGAAAACGCTGCCTTCAAGCGCGTACTGGACGGGTCTGCCTCGCAGGGTCGCCGCAATGGTCGTGACAAGTCCGCTCACGCTGACGCGCCGCTCGCCGCCCGTGTTCATCAGCAGGAAACAGCCCGTGCCGTAGGTGTTTTTCGCGTCGCCCGCGTTAAAGCAGCCCTGTCCGAAAAGCGCCGCCTGCTGATCGCCCGCCGCACCCGCTATCGGCACCGCCGCGCCGCAAACGTCGGCGATCCCGTAAATATCGCCCGAGCATTTCACTTCGGGCAGCATAGAACGCGGAATATCGAACAGTTTAAGCAGGTCGTCGTCCCATTCGCAGGTGTTTATGTTGTAAAGCATAGTGCGCGAGGCGTTTGTGCGGTCGATAGCGTGAGTGCGCCCGCCCGTCAGCTTCCAGATAAGCCAGCAGTCAACGGTGCCGAAAAGCAGCTCGCCGCGCTCCGCCTTTTCCTGCGCACCGTCCACGTTGTCGAGGATCCAGCGTATCTTCGCTGCGGAAAAATAAGCGTCGGGAACAAGCCCTGTCTTTTCGCGGATCATATCGGAAAGCCCGTCGGCTTTGAGCTTTTCGATAAGCGGAGCCGTGCGGCGGCACTGCCAGACAATGGCATTGCAGACAGGTCTGCCTGTTAAACGCTCCCAGACAATGGTAGTTTCGCGCTGATTCGTAATGCCGACGGCGGCGATGTCGGCGGGGTCGATGCCGCTTTTTGCCACCGCTTCGGTAACAACGGAATACTGCGACGACCATATCTCCATAGGGTCATGCTCCACCCAGCCTTCCTTCGGGAAATACTGGGTAAATTCGCGCTGCGCTATCGCCGCGATGTTCTGTTCCTCGTCAAAAAGCACCGCCCGCGAGGAGGTCGTTCCCTGGTCGAGCGATAGAATGTATTTTTTGTCCATTATTTTACCCTCAAAAATCAGTTATCTCGCCGTGCGGAAAGATGAAACGCCCCTCGTCGGTATCGAGGATAAGCTCGCAGCCTTCGCCGATTCCCGCGACCGTGCCGCGAAAGCTCCTGCTGCCGTCGGAAAAGCCTATCTCTCTGCCGATGATAAAGCATCTTCTGCGGTATTCGTCCATAAAATCGGACTGATTATCAATGATACCGTAAAGCTCCGCGATGACAGCGGCGGCAAGCCGGCAGCGCGGGACGTTTATCCCGAGCGACGCGGCTTTGTCCGCCATTTCGTCGGGAAAGCTCACAGTCGTGACGTTTATGCCAATGCCTATCACCATGCTGCGGACTCTGCCTGTCTCAAAATCGGTGTCGGCTTCGGTAAGAATGCCGCAGACCTTGCGCCCGCCGAGATAGAGGTCGTTTATCCATTTTATCTGCGTGGAAACGCCCGCCGTGCGTTCAATGGCTCTTGCCGCCGCAACAGCCGCCGCCGCCGTGTACATGACCGCCTCGTGAAAGGGCTTGTCGGGGCGCAGAACCGCCGAGAGATAAAGCCCCGTTCCTGCGGGCGAATAGAACTCCCGCCCCGAATGACCTCTGCCGTTAAGCTGTCTGTCCGCGATGATCACGGCGCGGGAGAGATTTTCTTCCGCAAGAAGGCGTTTGGCGGCGTTGTTGGTGGAATCTACCTCGTCGCATATTAATATTTTCACATCGTCAAAGCCTTTGCCGAGCGCCGCACGGACAGCCTCGGCGGAAAGGCGGTCGCTTTGTTCGGACAGCATATAGCCTTTTTTGCCGACTGCGGTGATCAGATGTCCCTCGTCTTTCAGCGCGTTTACGGCTTTCCAGACTGCGTTGCGTGATACGCCGAACTTTTCTGCGAGGGCGGCTCCGGAGAAAAATCTGCCGCGTTCGGTTTCCATAAGTGTGAGTATCTCGTTTTTCAGCGGCACAACAGACACCTTCCTGCTTGTATCAAATTAGTGAATAGTGAATAGTGAATAGTGAATAGTTATGGTGTCCGCTTCGCGGACGATATTATGCGGAGGCTTCGCCCCGCACTGATTTATTACATTTGAGATACGATTATTAGTATTAGTGCAGAGCGAAGCTTCTGCATAATATCGCGCCGCAGGCGCACCTTAACTATTCACTATTCACTATACACTTTTAACTATTACAGCGCGTTTGCTATCTTTTCGATCGAGTTTGCGATAAGCTCCTTGAACAGCGGCGCGGCTTTGTTGGCGGCTGCCTGCACCTCGTCATGGGTGAGCGGTGTCGGGCTTATCCCCGCCGCCTTGTTGCACACGCAGGAAATTCCGCAGACCTTCATGCCCGCGTGACGGGCGGCTATGGCTTCAACAACGGTTGACATTCCCACCGCGTCAACGCCCATTTTACCGAGCATTTTTATCTCGGCGGGCGACTCGAACGACGGTCCCGTGAGCTGCGCGTAAACGCCCTCTTTCAGCGGGATATTAAGCTCCGCCGCCGTTTTGCGTATCATATCGCAAATTTCCGCGTTATAGACCTCCGACATATCGGGAAAGCGCGTGCCGAGCCGCTCGATGTTCGCGCCGATAAGCGGATTACGCACAAATACCGAGATGTGGTCGCGGATAAGCATGAAATCCCCCGCATTAAGCTCCTCCGCAATGCCGCCGGAGGCGTTCGTCAGGAAGATAGCCTTTGCGCCCATGAGCGCCAGCACCCGCGCCGGAAGAACAACGTCTGTCATGGGATAGCCCTCGTAAAAATGCACTCTGCCCTGCATTACGGCGACCTTAGCGCCCGTGTCGCCGACGGTGCCGAAGACGAAACGCCCCTTGTGTCCCGGCACGGTCGAGAGCGGAAAGCCCTCAATGCTGCCGTAATCGACGATAGCTTCGGGCTTCACGCGCTCGTCGGCGAACGCGCCCAGTCCCGAGCCAAGCACTAAGGCTATGTCAGGCACAAAGTCGGTCTTTTCGCGCAGGCTTTCGTAGCAGCGCATAAGTTTTTCTTCAGGTGTTTGATTCATTAGTCGTCACTCGCTTTCATAGATTATTGATACTATTATAACATGAACAGTCGCTCCTGTCAATAAAAATATGTGAAAAATCACGGAAATCAATTTTGCTCCATTTGTTGGAAATCTTGTAGGGGCGCACCTATGTGTGCGCCCGTTTTGTAGGATAAATAGCGCAGTTTGCGGGCGC
>CACYSH010000015.1 GCA_902776945.1 uncultured Ruminococcus sp. | reverse complement strand
TTCGGGCCGTTCGGGGCGGGGTCCCACAAGCGACATATCGCCCTTTATCACATTGAACAGCTGCGGCAGCTCGTCGAAACGGGTGCGCCTGATGAATTTGCCTATCGGCGTGATACGGTCGTCGTTTTTGTCGGCGAGCTTTGCGCCGTGTTTTTCAGCGTCAACGATCATGCTGCGGAATTTTTTCACCTTAAAGACCTTGCCGCCCACCGTAAGCCTGTCCTGCTCATAAATCACCGAACCGCCGTCGTATAGCTTTATCAAAAGCGCTACGATTATCATGACAGGCGAAGCGATTATCAGGAAAAGCGTTCCGAAAATAATATCAATGAGCCGCTTGATAAACATTTGGTCGGCGGACATTCCTTCGTTTCGGCTTAGAAGGAGCGGAGTGTCAAAAAGGTCGCAGGTGTCGGCGCTCCTGACGATTATATCCGACAGCTTGGGGTTCATATACGTTCTGATGTTGTTTTCGAAGGTGAATTTGATAAGCTGATTTTTCATTTCGCTCGGAATGTCGTTGATTATTACCGCTTCATGCTCCAATATGCGTGCCTTTATCAGCTCAATATCCTCGTCGCAGCTTATCGCCTCGTTGATGATATACTTATCCACGCGGCTGCTCATTTTTTTTGCAAGCTCTCTCGCACTTTTGTTGCCATAAATTATCAGCAGCTTGCGCGGCGGGTAGATGTTCGCAAAAAACTTTGTGAACAGAAAGCACCACATCGCGGCAATAACTATCTGCAATCCGCTGAGTTTTATCATCGGTTCCACCGGGAGTCTTCCGTGACTGACAAGGCTTATCTCAATGAAAGTAATTGCATTAGTAAGCAGTATTCCCAGCACCTGAGAGCCGTAAAGATTCAGTATCTTGTGGTAGCCCACCCGGAACCCGCCGAAGCTGTTTGTACACACCGAGTATATGAAAACATACGTCAGCACCATAAGCACATTTCCGTAGTAGAAAAACCTTTCCTTCATAGCTACGTTGTACTGTCGGTTCCATACTATGGAAAACATATAAGTGAAACAGCCGATAATGATAAATGCGGCGATAAAATGAAGCAGCCGTTTGAACTGTTCCTTATTCCTGTTTTTCATCTGAAAGAGAACTTCCTTCCGGGATTCCTAAATCCGATTCGAACGTTATTTTCCTTTTTATTTTTCTGGTTATTACTGTTGAAACGGAGCTGATATTATTTTCTGTTTCTTCTTTGGTATCGGATTCCGTAACTTCTTTCGCGGTGTCTTCAGCTTCATCGTCCTCAGAGGTGATAACGACCGTTTCAACAGCCGCTTCGGCTTCTCCGCCGCCGCCTGCGATAAGCTCTTCCTTGCCGTGCCGTCTGAGATTATGAACTATCAGCTTTTTGAGAATGTCATAGATAACAGCGAACAGCGGTACGCCCACCAGCATTCCGATAAAGCCCCACAATCCGCCGAAAAACAGTATCGCAAAGAGCGTCCAGAATGCTGAAAGATTTACATTGCTGCCCATGCACTTGGGTCCGATGATGTTTCCGTCCACCTGCTGGAGTATCAGTATGAATATCGCGAAAACAATTGTTTTCTTGGGGTCGGCTACAAATATCAGCAGCGCGGAGGGGATAGCGCCGATGAACGGACCGAATACGGGTATGATATTGGTAACGCCGACAATAACGCTGATAAGCGTTGCGTCGGGAAATTCCATAAGCCGCAGTACGATAAAGCATATCACGCCGACTATCGCCGAATCGACCATTTTTCCGCGAAGGAATCCGCTGAACATTTTGTCGGCAAATTTTACCTCTTCAAAGATCATGTCGGCGGCTTTGGGTTTCAGAACGGCGTAAAGAGTCATTTTGCTCTGTCTTGAAAAAGTTGCCCGCGAGGAAACCAGATAGATCGAGATGATAAATCCGATAACAATATTCAGTATTACCGAGAACGCCACAGATATGCCGTTGCTGAGGCTGCTCAGAACCGATTGTATCGAGGGCAGGAAATCCGACTTTGTAAGGTCGATTATCGAAGCGACGGATTCAAACCGGTTCGTTATCGAGTCGATAAGCCCGAGTACATAGCGGCGAATATCGGGGTAATCCTTTAGCTTTTCCGTTTCGTTTATCCATTTGATAAGATTTGTTACATAACTTGGCGCGGTTTTTATCAGTTCGATAATGCTGTTGTAGGTAGCGGGGACAATAAGCATCAGCAGCACGACGAAAATAGCGAGCGCAAGCAGGGAACTAAGCAGAACGCCCAAAAGGCTTTTGATCTTTTGCTTGTTCTTGCTTTCGGGGAGTATCCTTTCCGCGAGCGTTTCTATCTTGTTGCAGACGGGCGTAAGCAGGTAGGCAAGAACTGCGCCTATAAAAACGGGCTGGAGGATCTTTGTGATCTTCGCCACGCCCTCCGAAAGCTCCTTGAATCTGAAAATAATGAATATCATGAGCATTGTCACGAAAATAACCGACAATGCCGTAAGTCCTGCGTATATATATGGGTTATTGTGTTTTTTCATAAATTCCGACTCCGAATTGATATGATTATTTTTATCGGCGGTTCACGGACTGTTTGTCCAAAAATCACCTTTAAAAACCATTATACCAAATTATTGTTGATTTATCAACCCTTATCACTATCTTTTCATAAATTTTTCAAATGCACGGCTTTCGGATCGCAGTTTTGCGTCAGTTATTGCGGCAGTTTCAGCAGGTCGTAGAACAGAACCCGCAGGCGCGGCTCGGTGAGAGTGGTAATGTCGATGTGATAGTGTCCGCAGAACCACTTTTCAAATGTTACGGTATTTTTTACCTCTTCAAGAAAATCTGTAAGCTCGTTCTGTGTGTAGGTCGGATCCCATGTTCTGCGGATAAGCTCTTTCTGAACGTTGGTCGGGGCGCAGTGGGTGATAATGTAATCGACCGTATTTCCGCAGTTATCGAGGTTTTTCCGTGCTTCGGCGTATTCCTCTCGTGAGGGAAGCTCCTGCGCCCACCAGCTTACACCTTCCTTGCGGTGTTCCTTGTCGTGGCTTTCTGCGCCGCCCATTGTGAAAAAGGTCTTTCCGCAGATGTCGAAGACCTGTCCGCGCATCAGGTGGATTATGCTGTCGTTTATGCGGTGGATTCTGCCGCCGTGCCAGGTTTCCTCCGGAAATTCATAAAGCAGATCGAAATTCTCGTGATTACCGTCAACGAAAAGTGTGGTATAGGGCTTTTGGTCGAGCCATGTCCGCCACCACATATCTGTGCTGCCGTTATCCCAGACCAGTCCGAAATCCCCGCAGATAAGCAGATAATCGTTCTTTGTCATATTGTGGAATTTTGCTCTTTGTGAGAGTTTACTTATATCATATTCTCCGTGAATATCTCCGGTCACTACGATCAATGTTGTCATCTCCTAAAAAATGTTTGAAATAAAAAAGCGCAAAATGGGGGCAGTTACGCGGGTGCGCTCGCAAGCTCGCTCACGTTATGCAGGGCGGTTGGATTCGTTCCGCGATTCATATAAAAGCTGGGTAATAGTCGCAAGCCGACCGGTCAAAAATAGAATCGGCAATTTACTTGTTTCCGCTCTGTCTTGCAGAACTATTCATATTGTTTGTTTTTGTTAGTGTTTCTTTAAATTGCCGATTTTGATTTTGGTCGGAGTGGCTTCTTGCTATTTCTCACGATGCCTGAACCGCTCAGTCTCTGGGGGAGGCTCTTCCTAAGACTTTTGGTTTGCCCTCGCTTTGCGTGGGGGCGACTTTGTACAATTTGCCAAAAACGCTCATTTATAGAATCATAGACTATTATTATATCATTTTCAGCGCCCGATTAATAGCACTTTTTTGACCTTATCTGTAATTTTTTTGTGTACGCATAAGAAAATAGCCTCCGACGGTTGACTTTTTGAACAGATATGTGTTATAATATTAGTAGAATGAGAAGATGCGGTCAAAGCTGAATCACAATACATTTCACGGAACAAGGTGAGAAATGATGGAAAAATATGTCTTTTCCGAAGCTGAACAGGCTCACATGGAAATATCCCCAATGCCGTTTGCTATTTATCAGTTTATTGATAAACGTGTGGTGACAATAGCGCTTTCAAAGGGCTTCTGCGACCTTTTCAGATATGAGGATAAAGCCCTTGCTTATTACGATATGGATAATAATATGTACAAGGATACTCACATAGACGATGTTGCCCGTATCGCGGAGGCTGCGATAAAATTTGCGACCGAAGGCGGAAAATATGACGTTATCTACCGTACAAGGACAAACGGCGGCAGCGGCAGTTATAAGATAATCCATGCTCAGGGAGTGCATTTTTATTCCGAAACGGGTGTTCGCCTCGCGCAGATATGGTATACCGACGAGGGAAACTTTGAAACCGCTGACGAGAATGACGGCAATAACGGGCTTAAACTCGGTGTCGCTTTCAGAAACTCAATATACAAGGAAACTCTTATCAAGGCAAGCAGCTACGATCACCTGACCGGACTTCCGGGAATGACCTATTTCTTCGAGCTTTCCACTTCGAGGAAAGACGCTATCCGTCAGGAGGGCGACCTGCCCTCGATGCTGTTTATGGATTTCAGCGGCATGAAATATTACAATCATAAATACGGCTTTTCCGAAGGCGACGCTCTGCTGCGTTCATTTGCGCGGCTGCTTGCCGGGTATTTCGGCAACGAGAACTGCTGCCGTTTGGGGCAGGATCATTTCGCGGTCATTACAGGTGCCGGCGGTCTGGAGGATACTCTTGAAAAGCTGTTCGCCGAATGCGCCGTGTTAAATAACGGCTGTTCGCTGCCGCTCCATGTCGGTATCTGTCAGAACTGGTATGACGGCGTTATCGCGAGCATGGCGTGCGACAGGGCTAAATATGCCTGCGATACCCTGAAAAACAAATACACATCTACTTTCAGCTATTACGATCTTTCCATGAAAAACGCGGAGGAAAGACAGCAGTACATAATAGCGAATCTTGACAAGGCGATAAGTGAACGCTGGATAAAGGTCTACTATCAGCCTATCGTTCGGGCGGTAAACGGCAGGGTCTGCGACGAGGAGGCTCTCGCCCGCTGGATCGACCCCGTAAAGGGCTTCATGTCGCCGGGCGACTTTATCCCCGTGCTTGAGGATCACAAGCTGATATACAAACTCGATCTTTATGTGGTGGAGTGCGTGCTGCAAAAGATAAAGATGTTCGAAAAGGCGGGGTTCAGCGTATGTCCGCAGTCGGTGAATCTGTCACGCTCGGACTTCGACTGCTGCGATATTGTCGAGGAGATACGCCGCCGCGTGGACGGATCTGGTATCAGCCGCGGACTTATCACTATCGAGATCACCGAAAGCGTTATCGGCAGCGACCCCGAATTTATGCGTGCTGAGGTAGACCGCTTCAAGGCGCTGGGCTTTGCGGTGTGGATGGACGATTTCGGCAGCGGCTATTCCTCGCTTGACGTATTGCAGAACATCGGCTTTGACCTTATAAAATTCGATATGCGCTTTATGCAGCAATTTAATGACAGCGAACGAAGCAGGATAATCCTTACCGAGCAGCTGCACATGGCGACATCTCTCGGCATTGATACGATCTGCGAGGGCGTTGAGACCGAAGAGCAGGCGCAGTTTTTGCAGGAAACGGGCTGCACCAAGCTCCAGGGATATTATTTCTGCAAGCCTATCCCCGTTGAAAAGATACTGGAAAGGTATGCCAACGGTATTCAGATAGGGTTTGAGGATCCCGATGAGCTGCCGTATTATGAGGCTATCGGGCGTGTAAATCTTCACGATCTTTCGGTCATTGCGCATGAGCAGGAAGGCGAGTTCAACAATTTCTTCAATACTCTGCCAATGTCGATCATCGAGACAAACGGCGATGAAGTGCGCTATGTGCGGAGCAATCAGTCCTACCGCGACTTTATGCTGCGGCATTTCGGATTTCGTTTTAATACCACGTTGGATTCTTTTACTAAAACTCCCTTTAACGATGATTCTCCGTTTAAGAAAAACCTTATTAAAGCAGGCACCGACAACGGTTTGCTGTTTTTGGACGAATCGCTGCCGAACGGCGCTCTTGTTCATTCCTGTCTGAGAAAGATAGCTACCAATCCTGTTACGGGCATATATTCTGTTGCGGTTGCGGTGCTTTCGGTATCCGACAGCAGCGTAGGCGCTTCCTATGCCGTTATCGCAAAGGCGCTGGCGGCAGACTATTTCAATCTTTTCTATGTCGATCTTCAAGACGAGAGCTTTTACGAATATACCTCCAAAGTAGGCGCGGAGGAGCTTATGATGAAGCGCCACGAGGAGAATTTTTTCAGCAAGAGCCGCCACGACGCGCTGACGGTGCTTTATCCCGACGACCGTGCTATGTTCGTGGAAGCATTTACCAAGGAGAACGTTCTCCGTCAGCTTGACGAGCAGGGCAGCTTTACGATCACCTATCGTTTGCTGATGGACGGCGAGCCTGTTTATGTCAACATGAAGGCAAGCCGTATGCAGAACGATTTCGGGCATCTGATAATCGGCGTAAGCAACGTTGATTCCCGCATGAAACAAAGCCTTATGCTTGAAAGAGTTCGCCGAAACGAGAGTATCTACACAAAGCTCATCACTCTTTCGGGCGTGTATTACTGCATTTATACCGTTTCTTTGGAAACAAACGAATATACCGAATATACTGCGGAGGATATTTACAAGGGCTTCGGGCTTCCCGTAAAAGGCAAGGATATGTTTGAGGACGCACGGATAAACAGTCCCTCTGTTGTTCTGCAGGAAGATATTCCGCGTTTTCTTGAACATTTCACAAAGGAAAATATCCTGAAAGAGATCGCCGATAAGGGCGCATTTTCCATTAATTATCATCTGATAATTTCGGGCAGATCGGTGCCTGTAACGCTTCGTGCGGTGCTGGTCAATGAGGACGGCGAGGAAACGCTTCTTATCGGTATCAGAAAATTCAGGGAGAATGAGACAACAGAATAATTTTGACCGATTTATCTATGAGCCGCGTTGACAATATGGTTCATTACGAAGCTATAAAAGAGTAGTCGGTGTCTGTTGAGCGGCAGCACCGGCTATTGTTGTATTTCAAAGCATATCGAGGTTGACACCATGAATAATATCAGACCTGCCGTGAGCGGCGACGCTTTCCGCATAGCAGAGATAGTCGTATTCGATTATCGTTTGAACTTCTACCCGTTTTTTGAAAACGACTTGTATTATTTCGGCGAGCTGAACGTTAAAGATACTGCCGCCGATTACTGCGAAGGCTCGGCGGAGCTTGCCAATACTTACGTTTACGACGACGGAGTTATAAAGGGTTTCATCACAACGGACGGCACGGAGATAAAAAGGCTGTTTGTCGAGCCTGCTTTTCAAAGCCGCGGTATCGGCGCGGAGCTGCTGCGGTTCGCGGTCGCGGAAAAGGGCTGCGATAATTTGTGGGCGCTTGAATACAACAAGCGCGGGATAGCCTTCTATAAAAAGCACGGCTTTGAGCCGACGGGCGAAAAGGTCATCGAGGACGACTGCGTGCCGCTGATAAGGCTTTTCCGGAAAAATGGTCTGCCGGAAGAAGGACAGACCACTATGCAGAGCATGGATTATATATTCATTATCGGTGCTCCGGCGGTCGGAAAGACCACGCTCGCGGGAGAGCTTTACAAAAGGCTCGGCGGCGTGTGCATCGAGCAGAACGGCGTTCCCGAGTTTGTCATTCCGCACGGAACGGCTGACGAGGGCGACTTTGAGGAAACGCTCTGCTGGGAAAATGTGCTTGCACAGGCGCGTTTTTTCGCGGAAAAGGGATTTAAAAACATCGTGATACTCGACATCGACGACATAAGGACAAGGGAGATACCCGCGCTTTTCAGGGGAAAGAGCTTTATTATATTGCGGCTGTTTTCCTCCGATAGTGGGCAGATCGTTTCGCAAATGGAAAACCGCCGCGCAAACGAGGGCGGTCTTTACGACATCGACCTCGCACAGCGGCTGAATGCTAAAATGTCCCGCCGTCCGCTGCTGCCGAACGAGGTCAAAATAAATATTGCGGGAAAAACTTCGGAACAGGTTTTCGCCGAAGCGTTCGGCATTATCGAAGCGTTTGCGCCGATTGCCGATTACGAATACAGTCCCGACGATGTGGATATAAACGATTACTGTTCATGGGTATGGAGCAGAAATTGCAGATAATATTTAAATAATAGAAACGTCCGCGAAGCGGACACAATAACTATTCACTATTAACTGTTCGCTTTTTTGGTCTGTTATATATAAGATAAAAATTATTAATACTATTTAATTATCTACGGAGTGATGATTAAATAGTATAAGGGGGGTGACGGTATGTTCATGCCGATATGCAGGGAGGATATGAAAGCACGCGGAATCAGGCAGCTCGATTTCGTCTATATTATCGGCGACGCTTATGTAGATCACCCGAGCTTCGGGGCGGCTATAATCTCGCGGCTGCTTGAATATCACGGATTTACAGTAGGGATAATAGCGCAGCCCGACTGGCGCGACCCGAAAAGCGTTCTGCGGCTCGGTCTGCCGCGGCTGGCGTGGCTCGTCACGGCGGGGAACATAGATTCTATGGTCGCGCATTATACCGTCGCCAAGAAAAAGCGCTCGGACGATCTTTATTCGGCGGGCGGCAGGGGAGGAAAGCGCCCCGACCGCGCCGCTACTGTTTACTGCAAGATGTGCCGCGCCGCCGCGCCCGAAATCCCCGTGCTTTGCGGAGGGCTTGAGGTCTCGCTGCGCCGTTTTGCCCATTACGATTACTGGAAAGATACGGTAATGGAGTCGGTGCTTGTCGATGCAGGCGCGGATATTCTCATGTTTGGCATGGGCGAGCATTCTATCATCGAGATAGCCGACAGGCTGAATGCAGGCGAGGACGTTCGTTCGATACGCGATGTGCGAGGCACCTGCTATCTCTGCGACCCGAAGGAAACGCCCTTCGGCGCGGTGCAGTGTCCCTCGTTTGCGGAGGTATCGCAAAACAAGGAGCAGTATGCAAAAGCCTGCCGCATTCAGTACGACTGGCAGGACGAGGTATATGGCAAAACGATCATTCAGCGCCAGCGGGAGAAAATGCTTGTGCAGAACCCGCCCACATTGTCTCTCTCGACCGAAGAGCTTGATCTTGTGTATTCGCTGCCCTACGAGCGCACTTATCACCCATGTTATGAAAAAGAGGGCGGCGTTCCCTCGATAAAGGAAGTCCAGTTCTCGATAACCCACAACAGGGGCTGCTTTGGCTTCTGCAACTTCTGTTCGATAGCGCTTCATCAGGGCAGGCGCGTGACCTGCCGCAGCGAGCAGTCGATCATTGAAGAGGCAAAAAAGCTCACGAAAATGAAGGGCTTCAAGGGCTATATCCACGACGTAGGCGGACCCACTGCAAATTTCCGCGGACCCTCCTGCGAAAAGCAGCTGCAATTCGGGCTTTGCAAGGGAAAGAAATGTCTGGCTCCCGAGCCGTGCAAAAATCTTCATGTCGATCATTCGGAATATCTTACCATACTGCGCAAACTGCGGGCGCTGCCGGGAATCAAGCGCGTTTTTATCCGTTCGGGCATTCGGTATGATTATCTTATCGAGGACAAGGACGGCGGGTTCATGGACGAGCTTATCGAGCATCACATCAGCGGACAGCTTAAAGTAGCACCCGAGCATTGTTCTGCGGCAGTCCTTGACAAAATGGGCAAGCCGCATATCGAAGCGTACAAGCGCTTTCAGCGGCGTTTTTACGAGATCACCCGCCGCAAGGGGCTTGACCAGTATCTTATACCATATCTGATGTCGTCGCACCCGGGTTCGCGGCTTTCGGACGCGGTGGAGCTGGCGGTTTTCCTCAAAGAGAACAAGATACACCCCGAGCAGGTGCAGGATTTTTACCCCACGCCCGGAACTATCTCGACCTGTATGTTTTATACGGAGCTTGACCCGTACACGCTCCAGCCTGTTTATGTGGCGAAAAATCCTGCGGAAAAAGCCATGCAGCGCGTGCTTTTGCAGTATTACAAGCCCGAAAATCAGCGAAAGGTCATCGAAGCGCTTATCAAGGCGGGCAGACGCGATCTGATCGGACACGGCGAGGGCAAGCTCGTTCCGCCGGATAGTCAGTACACCCGCGAACAGCGCTCCGCGGAGCAGCGCGGCAAAAGCGGCAGCAGGAACGATGCAAGGGGCAGAAAGAACGCCGCCGAAAAGCACGCTCCCCGCAAGGGTGGCAGAAAGGGCGGAAAGGGCTGATGGAAGATAAAGGCATACCGGCGAATAAAGCGGCTGCCCTGCTGCTTGCGGCGGTTATTATCATAGTGGCAGCCGTAGCAGCGCTTGCGGGTCATAACTACGGTCTGTTTGAAAAGTTTGATTCCAAAGAGTCGCCTGTGCCGGGCGGTTTTATCGACGAGACCGCTACGCACGCGATCGTCGAGTTTATCAACGTCGGGGAAGGTGAATCGGTGCTGGTAGGCTCTGAGGGGCATTTCATGCTGATCGACGCGGGTAAAAAGACCGATTCCGCTCAGGTGATGAAGATACTCGAAATGGAGGGCGTGGAGCAGCTCGATTATATTTTGCTGTCAAATCCCGATTCGGGGCATATCGGCGGGGTGGCTGAGATCATCTGGCGTGTGAAAACAGGCTGTCTTATTTTGCCGAATATACCGAAAACGCTTTTTACCGACGTACCCGCGTACAACTCGATGATAGAAGCGGCGGGAAATATGAAGGTCGATGTTCGCACCGCAGTCAACGGGCATTTCTCTCTCGGCGGCTGTACGTTTGACACCTATATCCCGTCCGAGCCATACAATGAGCCGGGCGATAATTCGATATATGTCAGGGTTTGTCACGGCGACAACAGCTTTCTTTTAACAGGCGACAGCAGCGTTATTGAAGAGGAAGAAATGGCAGGCAGGGGGATAGAGCTGTCATCGAATGTATTTAAAGCAAGCAATCACGCGGGGCAGAATGCCTGCGGTTCCAAGCTGCTTTCGTCGGTGCTGCCCGAATATACGGTCGTTTCCTGCGGGAAAGAAAACGCAGACGGCATCCCGGACATCGAGACTCTCCGCAGAATACAAAAGTTTTCGCCTAACATATTTATGACCTCAGAATGCGGAACGGTACGTTTTGATTCGGACGGCATCAAACTGAGCATTTTGACAAGATATGATAATATTGAAGACGATTCGTCAAGCAGCGCTGCCCCGGAAGCTGATAGTAAAAGCGGTAACGATACGTCAACAAGCGATAAAAAAGATAACGATTCAGATGTAAGCGACGACGGATATTACAATCCTTACAACAACGGATATTACGACAACTACCCATACGACGGCGGATACTACGATACATCTCCATACGACGGCGGGTATTACGACACATATCCGTACTACGGCGGAGATTACAACACATATCAATACGACAACGGATATTACGACACATATCCGTACTATGGCGGAGATTACAACACATATCAATACGATTACGGAGGTTACGACGCATATACATACTATTAAGTAAGAATACGAAACATTAACGTTGTCATAAAAACGCAGACAAGCCCGAAAGACTTGCCTGCGTTTTTGCCTTTTATCAATATAACGAGAGGAATTAGTCTTGTATCAGTCCCTGATGATACTCTCAGCCCATTCTTTAAGCTCTTCCTTTGTGACCGACGGTCTGAACAGCTTTGAATCGACGATCTCGCCTTTGCCGTTCAGAAAAGGCAGCAGCTTTTCAGCTGTTTTGCCGATGTCGCTTCCGCCGGAGGTCGCAAAGAGAGCGATCCTCTTGCCCGACCAGTCGTAAGCCTTTACAAAATCCGCTATGATGTTGGGCGCTCCGTAGTACCAAATCGGAAAGCCTATGAATACGGTGTCATACTCATCGAAATCTGAGACTTTTTCCGCAATGGCTATCTCCTTTTTGCCGAACTTCTCCTTGTTGCACCGCGCAAGAGGATTCGTCCATTTAATATCTGCCTCTGTGTACGGCTCCACGGGTTTTATCTCAAAGATAGCGGTTTCTGCCTGTCTTGCGAGATTTTTTGCGACCTTTGCAGTGGTTCCGCCTGCTGAAAAGAATGCCGTTAATGCCTTGCCCATACATATCATCTCCTGTTCGAACAAAATGAATAATACAATCAATGCGCACAAATTCAGACTATTGCAAGATTTGTATGGCGTGGACTTACGCCCGCCCGTCTGTCCGCAAATCCTGCCTTATTAGGAAAATTTGCCTATCCTGTGCATTTTCTTTGCGAAAATCGCTGCGCTCTTTCTCAAATTAAAATTTCTTTCTCCGCTTTGATGCTTGAAGCGCACAGACTCTGGGGAACCCTTTCCTAAGACTTTTGGTTTGCCTTTACTTTGCGTTATTTGTTTGATTTTTTCGGTAAAACGCCCAGCTGAACCTTCCAGCCTGCCAAATACTGCTGCATAACAGCAAGATCGTAAATATCAATATCGCCGTCGGGATAAACATCTGCGGCATTTTTATTAACGGTCACGCGCCAGCCGGCAACATATTTCTGCAAACGAGTAAGGTCGTCAATATCAACATCTCCGTCGCTGTCAACATCGCCCTTTTTCACGTTTGAAGAACCGCCCGAGAAATTCGTAGGATTATTCGGGTCAAGGGATATGATGACAGGAGTGGTATTGTTTGTAAAGTACCACCTCACCATACCATCAGAGCAGAGTATAGGGTCACATTCGGAAAGCGTGATCTCATTGCTTTCCATTATTTTTCCTTGAAGGGTACCCTCGCCATTCACAACGGCAATTTTTGTAACGTTGTTTTCGCGCCACATAACGATGAGCTTGTTTTCGTTTATCTTGACGATTTTGGGTGCGGAGCATTCAACGCCCTTGTCGTAGTTTGTCAGCTTGATAGTCTTGACGGAAGCCGACGAAGAGCCTATGCCTGATTTCGGCACACTGAAAAGATAGATATTGCGTATCGAATCGTTCGGCAGTTTCCCGGTAAGGATATTGCCCATTTTCACGCCTATGATAACGCTGCTGTTCGTTACCGTCATATCGCCCGCCTGAACGGTGGTGTAGTTGTCGCCGATCGCTCCGGGTATAGTGATAAGGTCGGTATAGCTTATGTCTTTTCCGGGCGGAGTGTACTTGTGCAGTCTGAGCGTTCTTGGGTATGCGTCGCCGTGATCGAATCCGTAAACCGAGCTGCCGTCCGTGGCAGTGATCTGATCGAACGAGTGGCTCGAATAGCCGAAAGGTCCCACATACGAGAAAGAAGTGCTTTCGGGGTCGGCGGATTCATAATACGCTTTGCTGGACTTGTAGGAAAAATCTTCCTCGTCCAGTACAAATGACATATTCGACTGATGATGTATTCCGTTTTTATCCTTGAATATTTCGTGGCAGGTGTGGACATAGAGCTTGCCGTTCAGCTCCGACATACTGCACGAGCCTGCTTCAAAGGGGAGATAGGTGTTGCACCCATTGAAAGCGACGTATTTATAACTATTGAAATCCTTAGAGTATCTTGTTACGCAGATAACGGGCTTTGTCGTGCTTTCGGAAGTGTTTTTCTGTCCTGTAACGACAAAATTGTAATTTCTGCCCGCAAAGAAGCCGCCGAACACCGGCTCGGTAATGTCATTGTTTTTCAGGCTGAGAGTTTTTTTGCTGAGAAGCGCCCCTGTTGACATATTGTAATTTTCAATGATCAGATTGGGCGACACATACTCGGCTCTTGTCAATACTCCGCTGCTGCTTTCATAAAGATATGAATTGACGACTCTGCCGGTATTGTATAAGCTGTATTTGATCTTAACGCTTGTCGAATTGTTCGAGACCGTACCGCCGCTTATTTTCGTAATGCTGCCTGCTGCGTCGGCTCTTATTGAAAAGCCGTCGTAGCCTGTAATCAGACAGCTTCCGGCAACAGCCGCAGCGCATAGAAATGCAGAGAGCCTTTTTGCAATTTTTTTCATCATAGCACAAACCTCCCAAATTTGCCATGCCGTATGCTTCAAAAGCCGCCGACGGCAGACAATTCTATGATATTTTAACCTTTATTAATATAATATCATAAAACAGACGTTTTTTCAATAGCTACTAATGCAGAAAATAACCAAATGATTTTGTATACATTTTACATAAAACTATAAATAGACAATTTTGGCGAATTTCACAAAATACGGTTTTGCTCGGGTAGGAGTGCGTCTGCCCTGCGTTTCTTTTGTGCAAAAATCGGCGATTTTCTTGTTTCCGCGCTGTCTTGCAGATTTATTTGCTTTGCTTGTTTTTGTTGATATTTCTTGAAATTGCCGATTTTATTTTTTAACCGCTCAACTCTGCGTATTTTTGTGGATTTGTTTGATTTGTCGGCTTTACTTTGTTGCGCCTGCGGCGCAAATGGAGTTCTGCCCCATACCCCGCCATGAGGCTCCTCTGCTCCCGGCATGAACGCTAAAGCGTTTATGCAAACCCCTTGCCAACGCACCGGCACTGGATCCGGTGTCCGTCCCTTACTTTGCACATTTTTTTGAAAATTTCCTATTTACGGCAAGTTCGACCACTTTATAAGCGCCGTCATAAACGCCGGAGCGTTTTGCTTTTTCGATATTCATGCACATGAACCGCAATATCTCATCATCGGTCTGAATCGCCCTGAGCATACTTACGATCTCGCGCATTGTCGTACATTCGAACGTTCCGTCGCCGATTTCCGCAGCGCGTATCGCGCCCCATGCTTCATGACCGCCGACGCGCTTTATCATGAGCTTCGGCACGGGATAAAACGCCAGCTCGCCGGGCTTTGTGATCAGCACATCGCAGGCACGCATAAGAAGATTTGTCGAATAAACGGCGGGGAAAATGTCTCTGTGACAAAAAATGTGTATCCCGCCGACCTGCGAATACAATGCGCTTTCGGCAAATGCGGCGGTCTCGTCAAAGCTGTCGATATGCTCGTGAACTATCCCGGAAATATCGGGGAGCTTTGCGCGTATATTCCGCCAGGCATCGTAATGGTCTCCGAGATTAACGAACAGAGTTGCCTTTTCGCGTTTTATCTGCGGGATAAGCAGCTTTATTATCGCCGAAAAGATCTCCTGCTGTGCGCCCGCGCCGCCGATAGTCAGCAGATAGCGCCTGCCCTCGCCGTTTTCAAGCCTTGCGATACGGCGGGCGTTGTCGGCTTCGATATTGCTTACCAGCTCATGGTCGATGTAATGCCCTGTGAAAATTAGCGAGCCTTTCGGCATCGGCTTCAGTATGCGCGACTTGTCCATGCCCCTGAGTATCTTGTAGCCCAAAAAAGAGGATTCTGTCTGAACGGTATGCACAGCGCCTTCTGCAAAGTGCAGCGCCATAGGCCAGTTGTCGGGGATAACGTTTACCACGTTTGTAAGCCCCGCGTGTATTGCCGCCTGCGCAGACCAGACATGAGTTGCCGCGAATGGAATGTCTTTGGGCAGGTCGCCGTAAAGGGCGGTCATAAGCTCAGTCATTTTCTGATCGCTGCTGTTGTAGGTGAGCCTGCGGAAGCCTTCGCTGTTGATCGGCTCCCAAACGAATTTGTTGAAAAGGGCGCTCTTCTGCGATATACGCGAACCCAATGAATAAAGCTCGTTCTGTTCCGAGATTATCTTGGCGGCGGTAGTATGCTTGTAGGAATTGAGGTCGAACCAGTAAGGCGTTATACCCATTGAATGAGCCGCCGACGCTATCGCCATAGATATTCTGTAATGCCCGAAGCCCATGCGGATATTGCCGATAACAAGGCTGCTGCTCTTATCACACACAAGCGGATCGTCGGCGATGACAAGCTGCTTTATTCCGAGAAATTTTCCGACGGTATCGTTATCCTTAGCGCGTAGATGATACGTCACCGAACGGTCGTCGCCGTGCCTTTTCGCAAGGTTAGCGGCGTTTCTTTCCGCTTTTTTATAGTCGCTCTCTTTTATTTCGTTGCCGTAGATCACCTTTGCTCTGTCCTGTCGGGTCATAATGAACACCTCCAAAAAAATTCATATTTTTTTGCTTGACAATCTTTTTGTGATGTGATATAATTTTTATCAAGGTGATAGTCTGACTATCAGTCTTGTATATAGTCTATCACAAACAGGGGTGCTTGTCAAGTGGAATACAAAAAATTCATAGAAAATGCAAAAAATGACCGAATGTATGAGGTCGTTGAGGCGGCTGC
The DNA here is from genome assembly GCA_902776945.1 of uncultured Ruminococcus sp. Taxonomy (GTDB): domain Bacteria; phylum Bacillota; class Clostridia; order Oscillospirales; family Ruminococcaceae; genus YE71. The sequence goes on along the minus strand of CACYSH010000015.1, from coordinate 22,112 downwards.
CGATATGCTGCTTACTCAGCCGCCTGACAGTATCAAAATGACCGACCTTGCCGTGCGCTGCGAAATGGGCGTAGCGTCGCTTTACCGATATTTCGGCACCAAGTCCGTAATAATCATCAAGGCGGGGAGCGTTCTCTGGAAAAGAATGAAATCGCTTTTCGAGGGAGTTTTCGAGTGCGGTTATTATAAGGATAAGGACGGTCTGGGGCAGCTTTCCGAGCTTATGAAGGTCTTTAAAGTGATGTATCTTTCGCACAAGGATTTTTTACGGTTTGTTGACAGCTTCGATCGCTTTGTGATCGCAAACGGCATCGGACACGATCAGCTTGAAGAGTATGAGTCAAGCATTACGGACTTCTACGCGCTGTTCGAGGAGGCTTACAAAAAGGGCTGCGCCGACGGCAGCGTAAAACAGGACATTGACTTCCGTATAATGTATCTCTCGGTAACTCACGCGCTTATGCTGATGAGCGAGAAGTTCGCGCTCGGCGGTATCTTCGAGAACGAAACAGCCGCCGCCGAGAGGGAGCTTGATTTTCTCATAGATATGGCTATTGCGCATATCTCGGGGGAGGGGTAATGAATGAAAAAAGTTACAAACGCTGTTTTGTGGCAGTTTGCGGTGGGGCAGCTCGGTTGGTCGCTGCTTTCGGGGATCGTGGTCAACTGGGTCGTGTTCTTTTATATGCCCGACCCTTCGGAGCTTGAGATCGGTCAGAAAATATTTGTAACTCAGGCACCTGTATTTCTCGGGCTGACGGTCATAGGCTGCATTACCGCGCTGTGCCGTCTATTTGACGCAGTTACCGACCCGTATATCGCTTCAAAATCAGACCGCTGCAAGCATAAGGACGGCAGGCGTATCCCATTCATGCGGGCGATAGCTATACCGTTTGCCGCTGTCACTTCGCTGGTGTTCGTGTCTCCGTTCGGCGGGGAATCGTGGGGGAACAATATATTCCTGCTTGTCATGATGCTGTTGTTTTACCTCTTCATGACGATCTACTGCACGCCGTTCAACGCGCTGCTGCCCGAGCTTGGCAGAGCCCCGGAAGATCAGATAAACGTTTCCACCTACATTTCCGTGACGTTCATCGTTGGCACCGCGATCTCCTATCTGATACCCAACATTGCGGGATTTTTCCGAGAAAGTCTCGGTTATGCCAATTCCTTCCGCGTGACGGTCGGTATTCTGTCGGCGGTGGCGGCGGTATGTATGCTGGTTCCTGTGCTTACGATAAAGGAAAATGACTACGCCGACACCACGCCCTCCGATACGCCCGCGTTCAAGTCTCTTGCAAAGACGTTTTCAAACGGCGAGTTCCGCAAGTTTGTCTATTCCGATATTCTTTACTGGATAGCGCTCACGATGTTCCAGACGGGACTGCCTTTTTACATCACGACGCTCATGGGGCTTGGCTCGGACAAGAGCTTTCTGCTTTTTGCGATAATGACCGCGATGAGCCTTGTGTTCTATGCGCCCGTCAATATCCTTGCCAAGAAAATGGGCAAGAAAAAGCTCGTTATGGGCGCGTTCGTCTTTTTCAGCCTTGTATTTCTGTTTACTTCGTTTGCGGGAAAGCTCGGAATGAGCGGCATGGTGAACGGCGTGCTGGTGGCGGTTTTCGCATCGGTGCCTATGGCGGTGCTTGGGATACTTCCGCAGGCGATGGTTGCGGACGTTGCGCAGGCTGACGGCATCAAGACAGGCGAGAGCCGCGAGGGAATGTTCTTTGCGGCGCGTACCTTTGCCATGAAGCTCGGACAGGCGCTTGCAATGCTGATATTCACTTCTCTTAAGGGCATGGGAGAGAATGGATTTGGTCTGCGCGTGTCGGCGGCAGCGGCGGCGGTGCTTTGCCTTGCGGGCGGACTGGTTCTCGGGCTTTATAACGAAAAGACTGTAAAAAGTATCATAGACAGCGGCAAGTCGGAATGAATGCTTTTTTCACAAAGGGGCTCTGTATATGAAAAAACTGTTTAAAGCCATAAGACAATACGACTTGGAGCAGGTGAGGGCTGTTATCGAAGCCTCTCCCGAAGCTATAAACTCTGTTTCTCTTCCGCCGCCCAAAAAGGACGCGGGACAGTCTCCGTTACAGGTCGCGATCAAAATATGTGCGTTTGATATTGCCAAATTACTTATCGAACATGGCGCGGACGTAAATTTTATGGAAAGTGAGGACGCGGAAACTTCTCTGAGATGTCCCTTACTGCATGACGCTGTCGGAGCGGTGATGTTTTGCTTATGCTGCGGCAATTTATCCTCAAAGGAAGATATTGACAAGCACAAGGAAAACGCTTGTCGCGCATTTTCTGTTTTTGAAATGCTCTGCGGGCGCGGAGCCGATGTCAATAAGGAGGCTTCAAACGGAATGAGCGCCTTGAATGCCTGCGTTCACGCCGCAGAAAGAGTTCTGGATAATCGGAAAGCATACCCTTTTACTCAGAATGAAGCCGAAGAATATCTTGTAAAAATGCTTGATACCCTTATTCATTACGGAGCCGATCTTGCAAAATGGGCTGTCAGCAGTCACTACCCGCCGGCTGACGAACCGGAAATGGAAAACCGTTCGCTGTTCATAGACGATTTTGTTCCCAAAGAAGATGTCATAAGAGAATTTACGCTCAGAGGAAAAAAGCATACATCTGTGCAAAAGGGCGATACCGACCGCACAGCACATACAAGAGCAGTTATACAAAAGTATGTTAAGGACAGAATGATACGGATAGAAAAATAAAATCTCAATAAAAGAGGAGGAAAAACCGATATGAACCGACCGACTGACTTTACCGCCGAGATACGCACCGGCGGAAAAACATACATAGTCGTTGACAATTACAGCTGCGAGGTGTTCTCCGCACGGCTGAAAAAATCTAAGGAACGCATAACGCTTGAAATTGAACCTTTTAATGAAATGATGTTTGACAGCATCTGTATCAGATCAACGCTTGTTACCGATTACGAGGACAAGCTGTTCTTTAACGGCTATCAGTCGTGGACGGACAGCCGCGAGTTCGATTCCGACGACAAAATGCGCGGGCTTAACGGTATCCCCCGCTCGCAGGTGAGAAAGTATAATTTTGACAAATACGGCGATTACAATTTTGTAAAGTACCCGAATCTTCCGGGAGAATTACACGGCTTTTCATACTGCTATGTGCGCAAGGACAGGGAATATCTGCTTATCGGTTCGCTTTCGGAAAGAAACGGCTTTACGGTGATAAGCTATTCCTCCGCGCAGGAGGAGCTTATTCTGCGCCTTGACTGCGAGGGCGCGGCTTATGGCGAGCGTTTCAAGGCGCTTGACATCGTAATGCTTGAAGGCGATGAGGACACCGTATTTGACAGATACTTCGAGATTATGAACGTCAGAAAGCCCGACGTTCTGCCGCTTTCGGGGTATACAAGCTGGTACAGGCATTATCAGGATATTGCCGAATACAGTCTGCTGCACGATCTAAAGGCGCTTGACGAAAGCGGAACGGGCGCTGATATTTTTCAGATCGACGACGGCTGGCAAACGGCTGTCGGCGACTGGCTGAGTACCGATCTGCGTAAATTCCCCGACGGTATAGCACCCATAGCCGACGAGATACACTCGCGGGATATGCTGGCGGGCTTGTGGCTTGCGCCGTTTGTCTGCGAGCGCGATTCGGATATATTCCGCACAAAAAGCGAATGGCTGCTAAAGGACAAATACGGCGAGCCGGTGTCTGCGGGCTGCAACTGGAGCGGCGCTTTCGTGCTGAATTTCTACGACCCCGATGTTCGCGAGTATCTGAAAAGAGTATTTAAGACCGTGCTTGACGAATGGGACTTTGATCTTGTTAAGCTCGATTTTCTGTACGCCGTCTGTGAGATCCCGCAGAATGGGCGTTCACGCGGACAGATAATGTGCGAGGCTATGGATTTCCTGCGGGAGTGCATGGGTGATAAGCTGCTGCTTGCCTGCGGAGTGCCGCTTGCACCCGCGTTCGGAAAGGCTGATTACTGCCGTATCGGCTGCGATGTAGGGCTTGACTGGAACGATTCGCGGCTGATGCAGATGACCCACCGCGAACGTGTTTCAACGAAAAATTCGATACTGAACACTATTTTCCGCCGCCAGCTTGACGGCAGAGCTTTCCTTAACGACCCCGACGTTTATCTTCTCCGCGACGACGATTTAAAGCTGCTGCATTGTCAGAAACAGTCGCTTGCCATTATCAATCATCTCTGCGGGAGCGTTTATTTCACCTCCGACGATGTTAGCGGTTATTCTCCCAAAGCAAAGAAGGTACTTTCTACCGCGTGCAAAATGAAACGCGCAAGGGTGGTTTCTGCCGAAATGATAGGGTCGTCGGTAGAAATGACTATACGGCTCGGTGAAAAGCAGAAGACCTTCCGGCTGTTAAAGGACGGCAGATTGTCCGATTGATAATATTTTCCGCTTTCTCTTTTTACGAGGAAGCGGATTTTTTTGCTTTTTTGTGTAACCTTTCCGACTTAAAATTCTACTTATACAGCAGAATTAGGATTGCCGATACAAAATACCTTAAAAACGAATAATCATCGTCACGGCGTGCCTGCGGGTACGCCGTTTTTTATTTTTCAAAAAAATTTCTATTATCTGCAACCTTTTTGATGTAAAATCGGACTTACAGAGTGAAGGGAGGCGAACGGAATGGACGACAGGGAAATAGTCGATATGTATTTTGAACGCAGCGAGTCGGCAGTGAGCGAAACTATTGAGAAATACGGTACCGTTCTGCTCAGGTTTGCGGGCAGATACCTCAAAGACCGCCGCGATGCCGAGGAATGCGTCAATGATACATACGTCAAGGCTTGGAACAGTATACCTCCGCACCGCCCGGACGATCTGTTCGCGTTTCTTGCAAAGATATGCCGCTGCACCGCGTTCAAGCTGATAGAAAAAGAAACAGCGCAGAAACGCTCCGCGCTGCTTGTCGAGCTGACTGCCGAAATGGCAGAATGTCTGCCCGACAAAAGCGGCACTGACTTTAATGACGGCAGGCTCTCGAATCTTGTAAACGAATATCTCGGAACGCTTAACAAGGACAAGCGCGCAGTCTTTGTCGGGCGTTACTGGTACGGCGAGACCATCGCCGCAATATCCGAACGAACGGGCTATTCCGAGAGCAAGGTAAAGTCCATTCTTCACAGAACAAGGGAAGGCTTAAAAAAATTCCTCTCAAAGAAAGGAGAATTTCCATGAACGAACACGATTTATTAAAAGCAATGTGCGACACGGACGAGAAATATATAAAGGAGTACCTTGAAATGAGACCAATTAAACATATCAAGATAAGCAAGGCGTTTAAGACAGCAATAGGCATAGCCGCGGCTGCGGCGTTTGCAATACCTGTTGGGGCGTATGCGTATAACACGCTTATCCACCGCGATTCTGTTGAGATGTATCTCGAAAATGCGGAAAAGGTCGAAGCAAGCGGAAATGTGGAAAATCAGGTCATGGAGAATGAGCATATAAGGATAACACTCGATACGGTGCTTTCGGACGGCTACACTGCTTTGGCAATAGTGACCCTTGACGCGCTTGATGATTATGGTAAGAACTATATTCTTACTCACCCCGACATAATGCTGAAACGCACCGACACGGGTAAAGCCGTGTTTCCGAGCGGCAGCGGAGGTATGGACGACTGGCTGGAGCAAAGAACAAACAACTCTATAAAATACTATCACAGCCTTGATCTCACCAGGATAGACCCTTCCTGCGATTATGAGATGATCTTTTACAGCTATGGGATATTCACAGACGAGGAACATCATGCTGCCAACGGAAAGGAATATAAGACAGATGAAAATTTTATCCCCGTTGATAATCCTCTCGGATATGATTTTATCGCAAAAGTGAATTTCTCAAAGAATGTTGATACCGTAACGCTGACGGGCGAAAACGGGATAGTGCTCATTCTTTCGCAGTTTGAACTTATCAGCGACGGAGATGACATTGACCTGATGGAAGTCGATCACAAATCGTTCAGGCTTATCAGAAATGACGGCACACTTGAAGAAAGAAGCGGATTCAGCGGATACGGAGTTGAGAAGGACGAATATCATAATAAAACATTCTCCGCCATGTCATTCAAGAAGTTTATCGACCTTGACGAATATAAGGGCGTTGTTATCGACGGCGTAGAATATCTGAAATAATTATCATACTCGGCGTGCCTGCGGGTGCGCCGCTTTTTTGTAATTTTTAGAAAAAATCTTCCGAGAACGTATTGCATTTACGTTAAAAATGTGATATAATACAGTTTGGACAGCTTTTGAATAGGTCTTGTTACGCTTGTAATAAAAAATATTCGGAAAGGACAGATAAAAATGCAGATAACAGAGAAACAGCTTGCTCAGGTCAACGACCGCATAAATGCGCTGGTGAAGTCCGGCAGCTTTTACGGCAAAAAACTCGAGGAAGCCGGAATTACAGAGGTAAAAACGCCGGAGGACTTCTTAAAGCTCCCGTTCTCGGAGAAAAAAGATCTCCGCGACGCTTATCCGCTCGGTCTTATGACCGCGCCGGAGGAGGAGATAGTCCGTATTCATTCCTCATCGGGAACTACCGGCAAGCCCGTAATAATCCCCTACACCGCAAAGGACGTTGACGACTGGGGCGAGATGTTCAAGCGCTGCTACGAGGTCGCGGGTATCACCAATATGGACAGGATACACATAACTCCCGGCTACGGCTTGTGGACGGCGGGAATAGGCTTTCAGAACGGCTGCGAAAAGCTTGGCGCTATGGCGATCCCTATGGGTCCCGGCAACACCGACAAGCAGCTTGAAATGATGATGAACCTCAAAAGCACCGTTCTCTGCTCGACTTCCTCATACGCGCTGCTGCTGACTGAGGAGATCGAAAAGCGCGGTATCAAGGACAAAATTTGTCTCAAAAAGGGTGTTATCGGTTCGGAGCGCTGGAGCGAGAAAATGCGTCAGCGCATACACGAGGGGCTTGGTATAGAGCTTTACGATATTTACGGACTTACCGAGATCTACGGTCCCGGAATCGGCATAAACTGCGAGTACAACACAGGTATGCACATTTGGGACGATTATCTCTATCTTGAAATAATCGACCCCGTGACAGGTCAGCCCGTTCCCGACGGCGAAGAGGGCGAGATCGTTATCACCACGCTCGTTAAGGAAGGCGCTCCGCTTATCCGCTACCGCACACATGACCTTTCGCGCATTATTCCCGGCGAATGCCCCTGCGGACGAAGCTATCCCCGCATAGACGTGATCAAGGGCAGAACCGACGATATGATGAAGATAAAGGGCGTAAACGTGTTCCCGAGCCAAATTGAGGAAGTTCTCGCGCAGTTCCCCGAAATATCAAGTGAATATCAGATACGCATTTCTCATCTCGACGGCAAGGACACCATGCGTATTTATGTTGAAACGAACGGTTCTGTTGATTTTAACGATCTTTCAAAGCGCATTGCCGAGAAGGTCAAGAGCCGTATTGGTTTCACTCCGATAGTCAAGGTAGTTGAGATAGGCGTTCTTCCGCGCAGCATGAAGAAGACGGCGCGTGTTATTGACGAAAGATTCGACTGATAATGATAAAGACCCGCAGGGAGCGATTCCCGGCGGGTCGTTTTTTGAAATCAGCATAAATTGCGCATGAAAAATACAAAGTGAGTGCAAACCAAAAGTCTTAGGAAGGGTGTGGCACAAGCAAGCTCATGCAAGGGGATAATCCTTCTTCAGAAGGGTTATCCCCGGAAAAGCTGTCGGCATTCGCAAACTAACGGTAAAAAAGAAAATTGAGCGGTTCAGAATTAAAATTGGCAATTTAGAAAAATTCTGCCAAAAACACAGAATTGAATAAATCTGCAAAATGTGACGGAAACGAACGAATTGCCGATTTTAATTTTGACCGCTCAATTCTGCGTGTTTTCGGGGCTTTGCTTGATTTGTGGGCTTTGCTGGGCTGCGCCTGCGGCGCAAATGGGGTTCCTCGCTTAGCACGAACTTGTTCGTGCGGTTGACCCCTCGCCAGCGCACGGGCGCTGAAACCCGTGTCTGCCCATGTTTTGCGGATTCGGTGGCTTTGCGCATACCAAAAATCCTGAAATCAAATCGTAAAATAATATGTGGGTTTTGCCGCGTTTTTGGCAAGTACGCCGAAACATAGGTGATTATTCGCTATGGCGCTTGACAGTGTTTTCCGTATATGCTATAATAATTAGGTATATTCGGATCAGGAAAATGGAATAATAAAATATGAGTGCTGTTTTTACACGAATCAAAAAAATGCTGCGCGGAGCAATCAAGACCATAATGTTCCGTGTGGTTTATCCATTTGTTTACAATATATCCTGCCTGCGCCGCTGCGACCGCAGGCTGGCTTTGTTCTGCGAGGTACGTCACGGAGAGCTTACCGACAGCTATATCCCGATAGTAAACGGGCTGAAACGTCGGGGGCTGCCATACCGTGTGTTTTTTATCCACAACAACAGCGGCGGACTTGGCTATCTGTGGCGGTATTTAAGGCTATGTACGATACTGCCGACGGCGGGGACTGTTTTTGTTGACGATACCTGCAATCTTTTCGGGGCTTTCAGACTGCGGCGCGGAACAAAGCTCGTTCAGACCTGGCATTCCTGCGGAGCTTTCAAAAAATGGGGCTACTCTATCGCAGGACTCAGCTTCGGGCAGGAGCCGGAGGAGCTTGACCGCTTTCCCGCGCATACAAATTATACGCTTGTGACCGTCAGCTCGAAGGAGTGTATCCCGCATTTTGATAATGCTTTCGGCTTTGACCGTCCCGATTTCGGCAGACGTTCTCCTGTACGCGCCGTCGGTATCGCCCGCACCGATTATTTCTTTGACGAGGATAACCGTTCCCGCGCTTTTAACAGGCTTTACGAGATCGTTCCGGGCGCACGGGGCAAAAAAGTTCTGCTTTACGCTCCGACCTATCGCGGCGATGCCGATAACGCGCAGCCGCCGGAAATGTTCGATATTAAAAAGATGATGAACAGCGTTGGCGCAGGCTGTGTTCTGTTGATAAAGCAGCACGGATTTGTCCGCCGCAAAACTATAATCCCGCCTGAATGCCGCAGGTTTGCTTTTGATGTTTCGGACAAGCTGCGCATTGAAGAGCTGCTTTTTGTCAGCGATCTGGTAATTACCGATTATTCCTCGCTGATTTTTGAATACTCCCTTTTTTTGAGACCAATGGTCTTTTTTGCCCCCGATCTTGACGATTTCTACGATTACCGGGGCTTTTACTATAAATATGACAATGATTTTCTCCCGGGCGAGATCACGCGCAGCGAGGACGAGCTTTTCCCCGCCGTGCGCCGTGCTTTGAATGGGGAATGCGATACGGCAGCGCTTCGGCGTTTCAGAGACCGATTCATGGGAGCCTGCGACGGTCATTCGACCGAAAGGATAATAAGATACATCACAGGTTAAAAGCGTTAAAGCACCGTGATGACGGAGGTGTGTGACAGATGAAATTCGGAGTGATAATGCACAAAACGACCCGCAACATCGGGGACGATATACAGACCTTTGCCGCCATGCAGCACCTGCCGCATACTGATTATTTCCTTGACCGCGAATACCTCGACGAGTTCACGACAGACGACGGCAAGCCCGCCGCAGTGATCATGTCGGCGTGGTATATGTGGCGGAAATGGAACTGGCCGCCTTCGAAATTTATCGTGCCGCTGCTTACGGGGATTCATTTTTCCGATCATCAGGCGGCGCAGCAGGCGGGAAGTCCCGTCAAGACCGAGTTCTTCACCGGCTGCGGCGGCGATTATCTGAATGCTTACGGTCCCGTCGGCTGCCGCGATGATTTCACGCTGAAAACATTCCGCGAGATCGGGATAGATTCCTTTTTTTCGGGCTGTATAACTCTTACTCTCCCGAAAATGGAGAAAAAGGAGCTGCCGCGCAAATATATCTGTGCCTGCGACCTTCCGAAAAACGTGCTTGACAAGCTGCGCGAGATAGTCGGCGACAAGTGCGATATTGTCGAAACTACCCATTATATGGATTACCGCGAAAGCAACGCATCGTGGGAGGAACGTCAGTCAGAGGTGGTAAAGCTGCTGACCCTCTATCAGAATGCCGTCTGCGTTGTCACCCGCCGTCTGCACTGCGCTCTGCCGTGCCTTGCTATGGAGGTTCCTGTTTTTGTCACGAACGGTCACAAGCGCCCGGTATCGGGCAGATTTGACCCCTATTATGACTGGATAAAGCATTGCACCTACAAGGAATTTCTTAAAGGAAAGTTCAAATATGATTTTTTGGCTCCGCCGCCTAACAGCCGCGAATATGTTCCCGTGCGCGAAGCGATGATAAAGGCGATAGAGGATTTTGTTAAGAGATACGAGCATGAGGACGGCGCTCCGGAGCAGTACAAAAAAACGACCTATTCCGAGCTTGAATTGTACAAATGGAAAGCCGAGACAATGCGCGGTTGTATGAACCGCTGGTTCGAAGTGACCGACGCGGAGGAGCGCGAGCTTATCGAGCTGCGCCCGAAGGCGGCTGAACATGACAAATTGCTGCCGGAGGTAAAGCATTACCGCAAGGTGCTGGGCTGCCGCAGTATAAAATTCATGATAAAGTCGAGAAATCTTTTCATGCCGAAGGATAAGCGCATACGCACTTATGCGGAGGTAAAGGCGGAGAGGGAAGCTCTTGAAAAACAACAGTAATGTTATTTATCACAAAGCCTAAAATCACCGCAAAGTTAGGGCATAAACCTGGTTCAGCGCCGGTGCGCTGGCGAGGGGTCAAGGGGGCGAGTAGCCCCTTGCAGGGTATGGGACAGCGCCCCATATGCGCCGCCGGCGCATCAAACGCAAAGCCCACCGACAAAGCAAATCATTATTATACGCAGAATTTAACGGATAAAATAAAATCGGCAATTTAGAGAAAAGCTAACAAAAACGCATAATAGAATAGCTCTGTAAGACAGGGCGGAAACAAGTAGATTGCCGATTTTATTTTGCGAAAGAGCGCAGCGATTTTCGCAAATAATTTGTGCGAAGTCGGGAAAAATCACGGCAAACAGGGCGATTCACGGGCGAGCGGTGTTCGCCCGTACAATGAAATGTTTAAAAATTAATAGACCTGTCCACAAACCACTCGTGCGACTAATGGCAAAAGATTTTGTCATGATGCAAGGCGGACGACTGCATTAACTCGTTAATGCCAGCGTGCTGGCGCACGGTGAGAAGGACAACGCATCAGCATGACAAAAGATTTTATCAGGATTTTATCAGTAGGAGTGCAAGTGGTTCGTGGACAGGTCTAATGTAGTTTACTATATAAGTGCGGTCAGAGAATGGAGTGAGCGGAGACCGTGAAATTCGGGATAATGATGCACAAAAACACCCAAAATATCGGTGATGATATACAAGCCTACGCTGCGGCAAATCTCCTGCCGGAGGTGAGCTATTTCCTTGACCGCGAAAACCTTGACAGCTTCGTTACCGACGACGGCGAGCCTGCGGCGGTCATCATGAGCGCGTGGTATATGTGGCACAAGTGGAACTGGCCTCCCAGCAAGTACATTGTGCCGCTTTTTACGGGCATACACTATACCGACAACGCAAAGGCAAAGCAGGACGGCTCTCCCGTGACGACCGAATTTCTTACGGGACTTAGCAGGGATTATTTAAACGCCTGCGGGGGGATAGGCTGCCGCGACCTTTTCACGCAGAGAACGTTAGAATCTCTTGGTATAAACTGCTATTTTTCGGGCTGTATAACTCTTACGTTGCCCGAACAGCCGCGTATCAAGCCCAAAAAGGAATACGTCGTTACCGTCGAGATCGGCGAACCCTCGACCGAAGCCGTGAAAAAGCAGCTTGAAGGCACCGACATCGAGCATATAGAGTTCAATCATTACAAGGACTATCGCGGCAGTACCGCCACATGGGAGGAGCGCATAGCTTACGTCAAGGAAGTTCTTAGCCTGTATCAGAACGCAAAGTGCGTCGTGACGAGAAGGCTCCATGTCGCGCTGCCGTGCCTTGCAATGGGTGTTCCCGTTCTGCTGCTTAATAACGAGCCTTGCGGCATTCGCTTTGAGCCTTATTATTCGTGGCTGCATTTCAGCCGCCGTGAGCCTTTTATTTCGGGCGAGTTTAAATATGATGTGACGAATCCGCCGCCGAACAAGCCCGATTATCTGCCCTACCGCGAAGCGCTTATCCGGCAGGTGAAGGAGTTTGCAGAGAAATACAAGGACGTTCACGGCACGCCGGAGGAGCTTTGTCCGCTGAATTACGACGAGAACGAGCTGATAAAATGGCGGCACGACGCTATGCGGACGGCTATGAACAACTGGTTCGAGGTCACAAGAAGGGATATACACAAGATACGCGACCTTGACAAGAAGCTCAAAAAAGCGGGCGAGAAGATAGCGGAGCTTGAAGCAAAGCTCAAAGCCGAGCGGGAACGCGCCAGCCGCGCCGAGCGCGAAAGAAGCGAATACCGCAAAGAGAACGAGCATCTGAAAAAGATCGTTGGCTGCAAGTGCGTGAAGTATTCGATAGCGGCGAGGAATGCGTTTTTCCCGGAGAATAAAAAGATCAAGGTCTGAAAAATCAGGGATTTATATATATTGGAAAAGTTGAGAGGAAAAAGAAAAAATGATATACGGAGCAATGCTTGCGGGCGGCAGCGGAACGAGAGTAAAAAACGCGCCCGTACCAAAGCAGTTCATCGAGATAGGCGGCGTGCCTGTGATCATCCACACGCTGAAAAATATGCTGAAATGTCCGCGGTTCGACCTTATCTACATTGCGGCGCGGGAGGATTTTATCGGCTATCTTAACGGTCAGGTAGAAAAGAATATCAGCGAGCCGCAGCGCGTGAGAATAATCGCGGGCGGCAGGGAGCGCATGGATTCGATACATAACGTAACCGACGCTATCTCCCGCGACAACGGCATAAGCGAGGACGACGTTATCGTTATCCACGATGCGGTGCGCCCTTTTGTCACCGAAAAGATACTGAACGATTCTATCGACGCGGCAGCTGAGTTCGGCGCGTGCGTGTGCGGTCTGCCGTGCGCGGACACTATACTTCATTCGGTAAAGGGCGATGTGGTGGACGACATTCCCGCCCGCAGCGAGCTTTTCTGCGGACAAGCGCCGGACAGCTTCCGGCTCGCGCATTTTATCCGCATGGAAAACGCGCTCACTCCCGAGCAAAAAGCGCATATCACGGGTACCTCGCAGATATGCACGATGAACGGTCAGCCGATACACATTATCGAGGGCGATGCTATCAATTTCAAGATAACCACCGACAGCGATCTGCTTATGGTCAGAACGCTGCTTGGGGCTGGGGAATATACTCTTTATCCTTAGAAATCGGGTGATATATAATGTCATTCTTAGATATGCTGTTCAGAGAAGTGGTTAATCCCTTTTTTTCACAGCTTAAAGGCGTACTTACCGAATCATCGGTCAAATCGCTGCTGTCAATGTCCTCGCTTGATGGTTGTAAAGGTAAGGTATTAAGCAATATATATCTTCCGATAAATGACGGTCATACCTTAGAAATTGATGTTGTTTATATTTGTTCAAAGGCTATAATTGTAGTTGAATGTAAAGGGTACACCGGTAGGATTTTAGGATATGAAGGTGTAAGAAACTGGACTGTTGAGTATCCTAACGGTTCGCGTTACGATATGTACAATCCCGTCATGCAAAACGAGAGCCACAGAAACGCTTTGATAAAAACAATAAAAAACGGTCTGAAACAACCGCTTAATAAAAGAATACCTGTTTTATCTTTTGTCGTTTTTTCCGATATGTGTGATATTGGAGCTATCCTTAGAAAGAATAAGGATATTGTAATTGTGAATGAAAGCCGATTGAAAAAGGAATTATCGGAAAGATTAAGTGAAAGAAAAGCAATTCTTAACAATGATGAAATTTCGGTTATTTATGATATTCTTAAACAATACGAAAATGCCGATCTGAAAACTCGTGAAGAGCATAAACAGTATGCAAAAGCACATAAAAAAAGTGCTCCGGCTAAACAGACAGGAGAAATGTGTCCGTTTTGCGGTAAGCCGTTAGTAATTCGCACCTGTAAAAGTGGTCTGAATGAAGGTCGGCAGTTTATTGGCTGCTCAGGTTATCCTGATTGTACATATACAGAAAATTTCAGTGATTTTTAAGGAAAGATGATAATATGAAAAGCCTGATTGAAATACCAAAGAAAATGAAAGCCCTGAACCTGCACGGCGTGGGCGATCTTCGCTATGAAGATGTGGACGTTCCTGCGCTCGGAGCGGGTATGGTGCTTTTGAAGATAAAAGCCTGCGGGATATGTTCGAGCGACATTCCGCGCATTTTTACCACCGGCACCTATCATTTCCCGACGATACCCGGGCATGAGTTTTCCGGGCAGATAGTAGCGGTCGGCGACGATGTGGACGAATCGCTGCTTGGACGGCGTTCCTGCGTGTTCCCGATGCTGCCTTGCAGAAAATGTCACGCCTGCGAGCTGGAGGAATGGGCGCAGTGTTCGGGGTACAGCTATTTCGGCTCGCGGCAGGACGGCGGCTTTGCCGAGTATCTTGCCGTGCCTGTGTGGAATCTTGTGCCGTTTTCGGACAGCCTTTCGTATGAGGAAGCGGCTCTCTGCGAGCCTGCGGCGGTAAGCCTTCATGCGGTGAATATCTCGGGCATTAAAAAGGGCGATAATGCCGTTATCGTCGGGACTGGCGCTATTGCACTGTTGATAGGGCTGTTTGCGAAAAAGCGCTCGGAAACAGGTAAGGTAATTATCGCGGGTCGAAGTGCCGATAAGCTCGAAAACGCCGCTAAAATGGGCTTTGAAACAGTCAATACTTCTCAGGAGGATATTTCCGCAGGTGTTAAGCGCATAACAGGCAGGGACGGCGCGGAGGTCGCTGTTGAGGCGGTCGGCACCAACGAGGCTATCTCAAACGCGGTAAAGGCGGCGGCGGCGCTCGGAAAGGTGGTGCTTGTCGGCAACCCTTACGGCGATCTGAATATGGAGAAAAACGTCTACTGGTCGATACTCCGCAAGCAGCTGACTCTGGCGGGTTCCTGGAATTCGAGCTACAACAGCCGTGTCAACGACTGGAAAGAAGCGATAAGCACTTTCGAAAGCGGCGAGCTTGCGCTTAAAGGGCTTATCTCCCGCACATATAAAATGAGCGAGTATGAACAGGCGTTCGCTGCTGTCCGTGACAAGGACACATTCACACTTCGCGTCATGTTCACAATGGATTGACAGGTGATGTTATGGAAAGGATAGCACCCGAAAAAGCTGCCGCGCCGGTAGAAAAATGCCCGTACTGCGGAGGAAACGAGTTCGCGGAAGCAAAACAGCGATTTGTTTCTCCTATGGAGGACGGTTTGCACGGTTCGGTGCTTTTTCACACGATATGTTTGGGGTGCGGCTCCGTTGTCCGGAGCTATATTAAGGATATTGCGCCGTTTATAAAGAAATAACGGTGTAGATAAAAATGAATTGGAAAGACTTTGGAAAAGATGGAAAGATCAGATAGTAAAGAGATCATAGAAAAGCAAGACTT
Source organism: uncultured Ruminococcus sp. (assembly GCA_902776945.1). Classification (GTDB taxonomy): domain Bacteria; phylum Bacillota; class Clostridia; order Oscillospirales; family Ruminococcaceae; genus YE71. The sequence goes on along the minus strand of CACYSH010000015.1, from coordinate 6,531 downwards.
GACAAGGGCGATAGAAAAAAAGACAGCCAAAGGACAGCCATTCGCAAGGCTTACGTCCATAGAGTTCAGAAGAGTAATACTTCATATAGCGGGGGAACTGACGGGATTTGATGTCTCGAATCCGAAAAAATACGGAGCAAGATTCGTCAACCGCGACCGCACAAAGATGTTCTATCCCGCGCATTTCGACATCGCGGAGGACGGCAGGAGCTTTGAGCTGACGATGAATATTATGTGTTCACGCGGCGAAAAGCCTATTGTTTCGGGAAAATACGCGCTGGTGATCTTTGAGAGATATGAGGGTCACGGCAAGGAAAAGCACTACACGAATATCCCTGCTACATCTCGCCCGAGCTTGAGGGCTGCTGTGATAACAGCGCCGACAATCCGAGAAATTTCAAGCTCGACCGCGGCTCCAGTCATTTTAACGCCGTTTCCGAATGCGATATGGACACGGCGGAATATTATCTGAATGTCGATTACAAGGAGCCGCCGCGCCCGCAGACCTTCCGCGAAAGGCGGCGCGAACGCCGCCGCACAAGAAAGAACGATCTTAAAAAAGATATTACGGCTATCAAAGAATGGATATATCACAAGGCGTTCAGGTTTTTCAGCAAATTCGCAAAGCACGAGGGAAATATAATACTGTTTTCGTCAGGCTCGCGTGCCGAGATCGGCGGGAACGAGGAATTTATCTACAAGCGCATGATCGAGCGCGGGCTTGACAAGCAGTACAAGTTCCGATTCGATTTCAAGGCGAATATCAACGAAGCGCGTTCGATGTTCAAGAAGTTTCGCTTTTACTACTATCTTGCCACATCGGATATTATTCTTCTTGATGATTATTACCCCGAGATATATAAATTCGATTATGCCAAAGACGTAAAGGTCTTGCAGGTGTGGCACGCCTGCGGAGCGTTCAAAACGCTGGGCTTCGAAAGAGTAGGCAAGCCGGGCGAGCCGCCTTTCAATACGAGAGTACACAAGTGCTATACGCACGTTCCCGTAAGCTCGGAGCATTCTGCAAAGCACCATGCCGAAGGCTTCGCCATTGACGAGCGCAAGTTTTATCCCGTTGGTATACCGCGGACGGATATTTTTTTCGACGAGGAATATAAAGCCGCTGTCCGCGAAAAGGACTATGACGAGTTCCCCGCCTGCCGCAGTGCTAAAAAGGTTTATCTGTACGCGCCGACCTTTCGCGGAAACAACGTCACAAACGCATGGTTCCCTTTTGACAAGTTCGATCTTGACAGGTGGGGAGAGTTTCTTGAAAAGGAAGACTCGGTGCTGATAATCAAGCTGCACCCGTTCGTAAAAAAGCGCGTCGAGATACCCGAGCGCTACCGTGACAGGATCCTCGACGCTACCGATTACCGCGAGGTCAACGACATTTTATTTATTGTAGATGTTCTGATAACCGATTATTCGTCGATCATTTACGAAATGTCGCTGCTCGGAAAGCCGATGCTTTTCTTTGCGTTCGACAGACGGCATTACGAATCGACCCGCGATTTTTACGAGCCTTACGAGCAGCTTGTTCCCGGGCGTATCGTCAGCGACTTTGACGAGCTGCTTGAAGCTATGGAAAAAGAGGACTATGATTTCCATAAAATGGACGCTTTTGTTAAAAAGAATTTCAAGTATACGGACGGCAAATCGACCGACCGCGTTATAGATCAGCTGATAATCGGCGGTCAGGCGGGAGTAAAGGGCTGAACGGCTTAACCGTTTTTGTTTCGACAGAGAGGAAAAGTATGATAAGCAACAATGATAATGGAATGATCTCCGTTTCGATGATGTGTGTAAGGCTTGATCTTACAATGGATTATCTTCGCGCCTTTGAGCGGAATAACGTAGAGCTTCTGCATATAGACGTTATGGACGGAACATTTGTTCCGAATATTACGATAGGCGTTGATTATGTAAAACAGCTCCGTGAGATAAGCAACAAGCCTTTTGATTTCCATTTCATGGTAGACACTCCGGAGGAAAAAATGAAATGGTTCGACATACGAGAGGGCGACTGGGTTTCCGTACACTGGGAATCGACGCGGCACATCGACAAGTGTATGCAGTATATCAAGAGCCGAGGAGCAAAGGCGAGCGTGGCGCTTTGTCCGGGTACGCCGATATGGGTGCTTGAAGAGGTATACGATTATCTCGACGCTGTGCTGCTGTTAAGCGTAAATCCGGGCTTTGCGGGGCAGAAGATAATTCCTTCGGTAATCGGCAAGGTTAAGAAGATGAAGCAGCATCTTATTGACATTGGCAGGGAAGATATTACCATTATTGCCGACGGAAATATGTCCTGTGAGAACGCAAGGCTGATGTATGACGCGGGAGCAAGAGTGTTTGTAGCGGGTACTTCGAGTATAGTAAAAGATACCATTGTGGGCGTAGATGAGAGAATTGCCGCAAAAAGACAGGCGATAAGCGCTCATTGAGTAGTAAACGCATAATAAACTTTGATATGCAAAAAGCCACCGAAACCGCAAAGTGAGGGCATAAACGGGGTTCAGCGCCCGTGCGCTGGCGAGGGGGCTGAACCTCACTTTGCGCTTTGGTAAAATTCTTTTTTCCGGTCTTGACATAACGGTCAATTTGTTGTATAATTTATATGTATATCATGATTGAAATATTAGACTTCCAAGGAAATCTATTAAGTTGGTGATCGATACGATGAATATACTTCAGTTGTTAAAGCCCAAGGCGCTCACGGCGTATGTGGTCGAGGATATGACGCTCAGACAGGCGATAGAAAAGCTCAGGCGCTACGGATATACCGCCGTTCCAGTTATCGACAGGGAAGGAAAATATGTGAAGGCGCTCGCTGAGGGCGATTTTATGTGGTTCATGCTCGAAAACAGGATAACCGAGCTTTCGGGGCTTGAAAAGTACTGCGTGAAAGACCTTTCGCGCCGGGTAATGTGCGAGCCGGTATATATAGATTCAACTATCGGCGACCTTTTCATGCTTTCGATGAATCAGAATTTCGTTCCGGTCGTTGACGACCGCGGCGTTTTCAGCGGCATAGTTACTCGCCGTGACATCTTGCAGGCGTGTTACAGTGCGCTTAAGGACAGCGAGATGTTCTCCGCGCAGCCCGAATATATCCGCGAGGAAGCGGAGATCTGACATAGTGTAAAAAATGGCGGACGGCTGATTACCGTCTGCTTTAAGGAGAGAGATAATAGATGAAGACCAGGACAACCAACAAAACGCCCGCGACCCGCAGGGGAAACGCCGCGCTTTGTGCGATACTTATTATGATAATGCTGCTGGCAGTCGGTTCGGCGCTGCTTGTGGTAATGGGTGAAACTCCCATTCATTCAAACGAAAGTATGCCGAGCTATATGCCGATGACCGATACTTCGTCTGCGGAGGATTCTTCTTCGGAGCCTATTCCCGAGCCTGTTCCCGACACGCTTATGGAGTACCCCGACAAGGGCATGGAATTTATGCCTATGGAACTGAGCGAGGTGTCAGCGAAATATAACGTTCTGCTGGGCGTTTCGGACAATACCCTTTACACCGGAAAAAATTACACAAAAAAGGCATATCCCGCCTCGCTTACCAAGATAATGACAGTTATCGTTGCGCTTGAAAATGTTGACGATCTTTCCGAGACTTACAAGTTCACTAAGGCGGATATGCTGAAACTGGAAAATGAAAATGCTTCCGTTGCAGGATTTTCCGCGGGCGAAAAGGTGACTATCAGAGACCTTCTCTACGGCGCGATGCTGCCCAGCGGTGCCGATGCTACGCTCGGTCTTGCTAATTATGTTGCAGGCTCGGAGGAAGCGTTTGTCGATATGATGAACGAAAAGCTCGAAGAACTGGGGCTTGAAAATTCGCATTTTGAAAACTCAAGCGGTCTGCACGCCCCCAATCATTTTTCGACCGCGCTCGATATGGCTATGCTGGTAAAATACGCCATTGAAAATCCCGATATAAGCCACGAATTTCTTAAGATCATCGGCGCGAAAAATTATCAGACAACGAAATCCAACAAGCACAAGGAGGGTATCACTCTTTCGAGCATCTTCTTCCAGAGATACGACGGTTTCTATGTTGACCGCGATGCCGATAACAAGGAGGACTGCGAGGTCATAGGCGGAAAAACGGGCTTTACCGACGAATCGAAATACTCGCTTGCCTCTGTCTATAAAATAGGGGAGAATTACTATGTCTGCATAACGATGAAGTCCGACAATTCCTCTAAGGCTACGGAGGATAACATCAGAATTTGCGAACGTTATCTGCCTGTGAGCGATCTTGCGGGAACTGTCGAAAGAGGCCCCGAAAGCAGCTCGTCTTCCTCCTCCGAAGAGGACAGCAGTTCCGAATCCGATACGGTGGAAGACGACAGCAGTTCGGAGACAGACGATTCTGATTCTTCGTCATCGGTCAAGCTCGATCAGAGCGCTATTGATGTTACACCTGATGTAATAGATCAGACCGAACCGACCGACGATTCCTCAGATACAGAAACGCTTGTGGATAATGGTCAGGGAAATGATGTCGGAACGCCAACCGATCAAACGGGAACGGAGCTTCCCATTATGGGAACCTAATTTATCAAAGCCTACAAAAAACGCAAAGCAAGGACATAAATGGGTTCCAGCGCCCGTGCGCTGGCGAGGTGTCAACCGCACGAACAAGTTCGTGTCAAGGCGAGGAGTCCCCTTGCGGGGTATGGGACAGCGCCCCATTTGCGCCGCAGGCGCAACTAATGCGGGTCGGCACTCCCTGCCGAAGCAGAACCGCATTTTGTGCAATTCATCAAAAACGCTCGTTTACAGAAAACAGAATATTTTTGCGGGGGTACTGTGCGGCGCACGGTTGAGAGGAATGTTCCAACCCTTTGAACCTGTCGGTCAATACCGTCGAAGGAAGCAAGCAGCTTACAGGCGGGTTTTCTGGAAAGACCCGCCTTTTATATGAAAGGAAGAAAATAGCATGAGAGAGTACAGCACACAAATGGAAGCCGCCCGCAAGGGCATTATCACTCCCGAAATGAAAACCGTTGCGGAAAAGGAATACCGCACTCCCGAAGAGATCAGGGCGCTTGTAGCAACGGGCGAGGTCTGCATTCCGGCAAATATCAACCATACGTCTTTATCCGCCGAGGGTATCGGCAAGGGACTGCGCACTAAGATAAACGTCAATCTCGGTATTTCGGGCGACGCTAAGGACTATGACCTTGAAATGCGAAAGGTCGATATGGCACTGAAATTCGGCGCTGAGGCGATAATGGATCTGTCAAATTACGGCAAGACGAACAAGTTCCGCACCGAACTGGTGGCTAAATCCCCCGCGATGATAGGCACCGTTCCGATGTACGACGCTATCGGCTATCTTGATAAAGACTTGCTGGAAATTACTGCCGAGGATTTTCTGCGCGTGGTAAGGGCGCACGCGGAAGAGGGCGTGGATTTCATGACGATCCACGCGGGTATCAATCGCCGTGCGGTTGAAGCCTTCCGCCGCGACAAGAGAAAAATGAATATCGTTTCACGCGGCGGCTCGCTGCTTTTCGCGTGGATGATGATGACGGGCAATGAGAATCCTTTCTTTGAGCATTACGACGAGGTGCTTGATATTCTCCGCGAGTACGATGTTACTATCTCGCTGGGCGACGCGCTGCGCCCCGGCTGCCTTTCCGATGCCAGCGACGCGGGGCAGATCGCCGAGCTTATCGAGCTGGGTGATCTTACAAAACGCGCCTGGGAAAAGGACGTTCAGGTAATGGTAGAGGGCCCCGGTCATATGCCGATGGATCAGATCGCCGCTAATATGAAGCTGCAAAAGACTATCTGTCACGGCGCTCCGTTCTATGTTCTCGGTCCCCTTGTAAGCGATATTTTCCCGGGCTACGACCATATCACCTCCGCGATTGGCGGCGCTATCGCTGCGGCGAGCGGCGCGGATTTCCTTTGCTACGTTACCCCTGCGGAGCATCTCCGTCTGCCCGATGCCGACGATGTTAAAGAGGGCATAATTGCTTCTAAAATCGCCGCTCACGCCGCCGACATTGCGAAGGGTGTCCCTCACGCTATGGACAAGGACAACGAAATGGCGGCAGCCCGTCACGCGCTTGACTGGGACGCAATGTTTGCAGTAGCTGCCGACCCCGAAAAGGCAAAGCGTTTCTACGAGCAGACCCCGCCTTCCGAGCGCCATACCTGTTCGATGTGCGGCAAGATGTGCGCTGTCAGAACAACGAACATGATACTTGAAGGCAAGGAAGTAACGTTCTGCACCGAGAAATAATAGTGAATCGGGTAAATTTATGGACAGAAACGAGTATGCCGACCGTTATTCGGCAATAAAGAGCCGTTTAAAAAAATTTGCGGCTGATAGCAGTTCCGTTCATGCCGTCATTGCGATAGGCTCATCTGCAAGAACCGACCCGCCCGCCGACAAGTACTCCGATCTTGATGTGATAATCGTTACCGACGAACCGGAGGGCTGGTATTCGGGCGAATATCCGGTGCAGCTCGGGCGGGTAAGCGTTTCCTTTATCGA
>CACYSH010000014.1 GCA_902776945.1 uncultured Ruminococcus sp. | reverse complement strand
TTCCTCCTCGACTAACGCCAGTTAGCCTTCGTCGTCATCCTTGGCACTCGTGTCCATGGCGGCGAATCTTGTCACGAATTTGGTCGAGGAATAGTATAACTTAATTAAAAATGCTGTAAAATCGCGGCTTTGTGGACATTCATGTGCGAGCAATACACGTTATGTAAAGCCACAAAGCCATATAAAGCGAACAGGTCGGGGCAAGCCCCGACCCTGCAAGCCTTATGATATTCCAATTTTGTGCAAATTCACGAAATCGCTCATCTGTTATTACAAAAGACGTTTAATGCAGGTGACATTATTATACTGCGCTACCGAATCAAGGTAGGAAATAACTATGCCCGTATCGGTGCTTTCGGCATGAACAATCTTTCCGTCGCCGATATACATAGCAACATGATAGATAGACGAATAATCATAGCCGCCGAAGAATACAAGATCGCCCGGCTGAATGCTGTCGTAAGAAACATCTGTTCCGTAGGAAGCCTGCGAGGACGCAAGATGCGGCAATTCTATGCCTATCTGACGGTAGGAAAGCATTACCAGTCCCGAGCAGTCGGTAGCGCCGTAAGCCTCGCCCGCCCATACATACGAACCGCCTACCATGCCCTTCGCGTAATTTATCACCGTCGAGATCAGGTCGCCGTTATCGGTATAGCCAGTATAGCTGTTATCGTCGTCATCGTTGGGCTGTTCCACCTGCTGTTCAGGCTCATCGTAGGAGAAATCCTCGCCTTCCCAGTACTGAAAAATATCCTCAGTAGTGGTGGTGGTTGTAGTCGTGGTAGTTGTCGTGGTGGTAGTTTCAGGCTCGAAATAGGTATAGTCATCAATGAAATCGTATTCCTGCGGCGCTTCGATAATGAACTCCTCCGGCTCGAAAGTGGTAGTGGTAGTCGTAGTCTTTTTCTTTTTGGCAGTCGTTGTCTGTGCAGTAGTCGCCTTAGTAGTAGTCTTCTTGGGGGTTGTCACCTTCGAGGTAGTTGTCTTGGAAGTAGTCGCCTTTGAAGTAGTCGCCTTTGACGCAGCTGCTTGGGAAGTAGTCGTCTTCTTTGAAACCGAAGTCTTGGCAGAGGTATTCCTGGTCGCTTTGGCGGTCGCGGCTGTCGCAGAAGTGATAACGGTCTTTTTCGATTTAGAACCTGCCGCGTTCTGGCTCTGTGATTCAATGTACGCGGCGGGTATCTCGGTTTCATTCGCAGAAGCCGCAGTGGTTATAACGGGCTTTGTCTTTTTCGAATTTACCGAGCCGTACTCGCCCGAGAGCGCCGCCGCCTCGCTGTTAAGCTCGTCAAGACTGCTGTTAAACTCGTCTGTCTCGCCGCCGTATTTCTTCTTTAATGCCGCAAGCTCCTTCTGTTCATCGGAAAGCCTTTTCAGCTCTTCGGCATATTCGGCGCTTTTCGCTTTAAGAGCCTTGCTCTCCCTGACGAGCTGTGAGTTGCATTCCTCTACCTCGTCGCGGCGTTTGAGCAACTCCTTAACGGTGCCGCTGTCATGCCTTGCCACACGTTCAAGCAGCTCTAAGCGCATAAGCACATCGTAAAAGCTCTCGGCGTTCACAAGCACATCGGAATAGGAATCGCTGCCGGCTATGTATATCGTGCGGAGCCGCGCCTTGTACTCGTCAAGTCCCTCACGCGCCGCCGCCTCGCTCTGTTCGAGCTGATAGCGCGTATCGCGCATTTTCTTGTCAAGCTCGCACATTTCGTCCTCAATCGCTGCGGACTTTTTATTGACCGCCGCGATCTTTTTCTTTGTCTGCTTTGCCTTTTCGTTTACCGCTTTGAGCAGCTCCTGCCTGCCCTCGATGTCGTCGCCCGCAAGAGCGATCCGGCGGTCAAGCTCGCGCTGTTTTTCCTCGATCTCGCGAAGCTGACGGTCAATATCGTCCTCTGCCCCCGCCGCAAAGCCGCTGATAACGGCAGTACTTTCGCCGCCGTCCCTGCCGCCCATACCGAGCATAGAGAAGGACACCGTTACTGCAAGCGCTGCGGCAGCCATTCTTTTTATGTTAAGCGTGTTAAATCCTAAAAAGCTCATATCCGAAATGCTCCGATCTGTCACTCATAGTCCAATATTGTCCAATATTTTATTTGACTTTTCGGTAATTTCCATGTTACCGGATTGTAATTAAATTATACCGCATTTTCTCAGAAAGGTCAAGTGGCTGCCATTTCTTTCGGTATTTTATACAAATATAAAAGTCATTATGCACATTAAGCGGTGAAAATATGACAGATAAGCGTGACAGCCATGTGAAATCGGTATGTGTCTTTAATGAAATTGTAATATTCAACAAAACGTTATTCTGCGGCTTGTAATTTTACGTTTATTCATATTTTACGAATGATGTACGGCGAGCATTTGCTCGCTTGTGAATTGCCCCTGCCGCTTGTCGGCACGATTTCCTGCCTTTCGCGCAATCCATTTGCAAAATATCGCCTGTCTGAACTTGTTCAGACCGCTCTTCTCGCAAATTAAAATCGACAATTTCTTTGTTTCCGCCACGTTTTGCAGAGCTATTCGCTTGTGCTTTTTTGTGGGCTTTGCTTGAAATTGCCGATTTTAATTTTGAACTTAATGGCATCTCTTTAACCGTTAATTTGCAAACGCCGCCGACTTTTCCGGGGGAAGACCCTTTGCACGAACAAGTTCGTGCCACACCCTTCCTAAGACTTTTGGTTTGCCCTCACTTTGCGATTTCGGTAACTTTTCGCATAACCAAGCCGTATTTATTTCATGGCAGTTCCTTACTGTATATTCACACCACCAGCACGCCCCGACGGTCGGAAACATTTATCTCTGCGGTCGTCCCCGAATTGAACACAAGACTGTCATTCTCCACGCCGTCGCTGAAAATAACGCCGTTTTCGGGCATCATCGAGGTTATACGCAGCGGAAAGCCGCGATCTATCCTGCCGAAAACAATATCCGTGCCGGTCGTCTTGCTCGGGAACGGCTCACGGACAGTATAGTAAAGATAATCCGCGTCACGCCCGAAACCCCTTTCAAGCTCGGTCTGAACGCCCACGCCTATCCCACGCGCCACGCCCTCCGCGCCCGCAATGACGCTCCTGAACCAGCCCGTCGAGCCAAGCCCCGTCGATACGATTATCCCGCTTGACGACTGCCTTTCCCGTCTGCCGCCCAAGTCTATCTCGTACTGCGCCGAAACGTGCGTTCTTCTGCCGATGAAAAGATCGTTCACCGCGCAAAGGCTCTGCCCGTCGCTGAGGGTACATTCCGCAAGCGTGACCGACTGTGTGCGGCGGGTGCCTTTCATGACCTCCGGCATCAGCTTTGCGAGGTCGTCCACCTTGAACGGCAGCAGCACGCCGTCCCAGCGGGCGGGGTCGGGGTTCACTCCGATAAGCCGCAGTCCGTCCAGATATTTCAGCACGTTAGCCGCCAGTCCGTCGCGCCCGAGCGCTACTACGGTGTCAGTCCTGCCGAACACCATTCGCGGGACAAATTCGCGGTCAACGCGCTGTACCCGCCCGAAGCGCGAAAGTATCTCCGTTGCTTTTTCGACGGCGGCTGTGTAGGTGTCGTGTTCACGCTGATAATCGCCGAAATCCCCGCCGCTGTGTTCGATAAAGAACTGCGTCTGACCGATAGTGTTGTATCGCACGACGAGCTGTTCAAGGCGCGTTTTTTGCGTAACAAGTATTATCTTATTGTCGGTGAGCCTTTCCGCTGCCATAGTCATCTTCCTTTTTTATCTGAGTAGCCTGTTGAACACATCGAAATTATGCGTATTTCTTGACGAACAGTAAACGGCAAATTCTATCGTGTCGAAATACTTCGCGTACATATCGGTGAGCCGTTTGTAAGCCTTTGCCACGATCTCGGGCGGATTCCTGAACGCCCCGCAGCCGAACGCGCCCAAGATAAGCACCTCCGCGCCCTCGTTTATCGCCGTAAGAATTACCCTCTCACCGCGGAAAACGTGCATTTCTTCAAGGCGCTCGTCGTCAACGCGGGTATATGAGCCGAGATTCGGCGCGGCGCAGGTGATAACGTCAGCCTTGAACCATTCCTCACGCGGACGGAGCTTCGGCGATCCCGTATCGCTCTTAAAGACTGTCACGGCGGGCGTGAATATCAGATCGGCATTGTAAAGCGTATCATTGAACATTCTGCGGTGCGGCTCATAAAAGCTCGAAAATATCCTGCTGTCAGCAAGACAGGGGTAGAGCGTGGAGATTCTGCAAAGGCATTCCTCCTGCGCGGAGGCTCCCCTTACCACGCCGCCGCCCGGATTTCTTGCGGACGCAAAATTCAGCACGCAGACCTTTTTATCCTTGTACTGTTCGGCGGCTTCGAACGTCCTTTTCGGCGAGACTACTACCCTTGCGGGCGTATCCTTCGGCTTTCCTTGCAGAGAGATCACCACGCTTTCGGAGAGAACATACTGCTCTGTCTGCGATTTTCTTACAGATTTTGCAAGTTCGTCGTCCTCGCCGCAGAGCCGCATGGTATCGTTAAAAATTTCAACATATTCGGGTCTTCCCATTGGTATTACCTCTTTTCTGTTTATCAGACATTTCATGTAGAATTATAGGGCGGGGGCTTGCTCCCGCCCGTGAATTTGCCACTGCACGTTGTTTTTCCCCGTAGGGCTTTGCGCTCCCCCTCTTGCACGAAAATCGCTGCGCTCTTTCGTGCAAATAAAATCGGCAATTGCCTTGTTTTCGTACTGTTTTGCTGAATTATTCGTTTCTGCGTTTTTGTTTGCTTTTCTTGAAATTGCCGATTTTATTTTTGAGCTATTCACTTTGCCTTTTACCGTGTGATTTGCGTAAACTCCACGCTTTGTGGGGGAAACCCTTCTGAAGAAGGGTTCTCCCCCACACCCCTTTCCTAAGACTTTTGTTTTGCCCTCGTTTTGCGCTATCTATTTTCTTTTATCTATTATCTTTTATCTATTATCTTTTATCTTCTATTTGTCAGGCTTTCAAGCAGATCGGGCGTTATATTCAGCGTGCCTATCTTCCCGCTGCCCGCCGCTAACTTATCAAACGCCTGCGCTATCAGCTTCTCCGGCTCCATACCGAGCGTCGCCAACGCAATAAGCGTATCACTTCCGATCGCGCTGTACGCCTCCATGATCGTCCTTACCCGATATGCGTCGGCATCGGCTTCCTTGCGCGTATTTTCGAGCTTAAGATCGGCAAGCTCCCGCCGCTTACGTTCAAGAGCTATCTCCGCGTCAAGCCTTATCTCGCGCCGCTTTGCTTCACTCTCGACCTTTATCCGCTCAAGCTCGGTCTCGCGCTCCAGCATCATGCGCTTGGTGGCTATCTCCGCCTCGCGGATCTTCTTTTTCTTTTCCTCAACGCTGATGTCGGTGTTCAGCTCGTTTTCCTTCACGCGGCGCTCCTGCTCTATTGAAGCGTTTCTGCGCTCATAAAGCGCATCGTCCGACTGCTTCAATATCTGTTCGCGGGCGGTCGCTTCAAGGGCGCGGGCGGTATCGGGTTCGGCAGATACCCTTATCACCGAGAACCCGCACACCTCGATACCCATAGCTTTAAGCTCGGCACTTTTACGGAACTCCGCAAGCGCCTCCGCCGCTATCTCCGTATCGGGCTTGATAGCCTCCGTGAGGTCGAGCCGCCCCACGCTGTTGCGGATATATACTCCCGCAAAGTTCGCCAGCCGCTTGTCTATTTTCTGCATGGGGTTATTGTTATACTTTTTCGTGCGAAGATCGACCGTGAAATCCATAGCCGCCGCCGTGCGCTTGTAATCTACGGCGCGATAGGTCATCTGCGCCTGCACCGTGACCTTCTGATTATCGCGGGTCAGCGTTTCAAGCACAAAATCAAGGTCGCAGTTACCGACAGGCACGGCGCTGACGGCGGTAACGCTCTCGATGCAGAAGAAAGCCAGCCCCGCGCCCTCGCCGACGAGTTTACCCTTGCGGTATCTCAAAATATACTGATTGGGAAGAAATTTTACATACATTATATATCACTCCTTGTAAAAAGTCAATAGCAGATCGTTTTTCCGAGCAGTTCGATAAGTGCGGTCTTGTCGGGGCAGGAAGAGTAGCTCCACTTTACGCCCGCAAGCTGAACGATCTTTTTGGCGAGGCTCTGCATATTGAGCCTTTTGATGAAAGAGTTATCCAGCTGCCACGAGCGGGAGGAATACTCGGTATGTCCGCCCGACTTAGCGTAAGCGGTCTCCTTGACGAGCCGATAACCGAAGTCATCGCGTTCAAGCAGCAGTCCGTATTCCGATTCGGAAACGTGTACGGGCTGTTCAAGCCTTTTCAGTACGATAGTATTTTTGCTTTCCTTCATATTGTTCCGCTCCTTTTGTTATTATCATTTCGTTAATAACATTATAGCGCTAATGTGTTTATTTGTCAATGAGCTTACATAAATTTCATCGTTTTGTACAAAATGATATTATTGAATTTGTATTATTATACTGTAATAATATCAATTTATATAAAAAAAGACCCACGAACAGCCGATAAACTGTTCGGGGAATTATAATATTTGAATAAATAAATGTAACGTTGCTATGCGCAAAGCCACAAAAAAACGCAAAGTGAGGACGGACACGGTGTCCGTCCACACTTGCGGTATTCTGAATCTTTTTCTATTTTCCCACACAGAATTTCGAGAACACTTCGCTGACTACCGTATCCGTAATTCTTTCACCCGTCAGCTCCGACAGCGCCGCCGCCGCTTCTTCAACCGAAATCGCGATAACATCGGGCGTAAGCCCCATATCTACCGCCTCCGCCGCCTGCCCGAGATTCTCCGCCGCCCTGCCAAGACAACTCCTTTGCCGCTCATTGACGAAAATAAGCCCGTCCTCCGTGCCAGCCGCGCCGAAAAGCTCCGCCGCCGCCGCTTCAAGCCTGTCCCGCCCCGAGCCGTTCTTCGCAGAAATCTCGATAACATAAGGCAGTCCCGCGCAAAGCTCGCGGTAATGCCCGTCGGAGGAAATATCGGATTTATTTATCAGCGCGATGATCTTCCCGCCTGCGGCTTTTATCTCGCCGACAAGCGCCCTGTCCGCGTCGTCGGGAGGTGTACTGCCGTCGAAAACCGCGATGATAAGCGCACTCTCGCCGAGCTTTTTCCTCGCCAGTTCAACGCCGATACGCTCAACCGCGTTATCGGTATCGCGCAGACCCGCCGTGTCCGCCAGCCGCAGCGTAACATCGCCCAGCCGCACAGATTCTTCCAGAACGTCCCGAGTGGTACCCGCAATATCGGTGACAATAGCGCGTTCATAGCCCAAAAGCAGATTCATCAGCGTGGATTTGCCGACATTCGGCTTACCGACTATCGCGGCGGGAATGCCGCTTTTTAACAGCATTCCGTTATCGTAGCCGCGTATAAGAACATTTGTTTCGTCAAGGCATTCCGCAATAGTGCGGCGCATGGTCTCGGTCTCGACTTCGGGCAAATCTTCCTCCGGGTAATCCACCCACGCCGCCAGCTCGCCCAACAGCTTGACAAGCCGTCCGTTTACCGCCTGGATACGCCCGAAAAGCGCCCCCTGTCTGGTAAGATTTGCCGAACGCAGAGTAAGCTCGCCCTGTGCGGAGATAAGCTCCATGACCGCCTCCGCCTGCGTTAAACTGAGCTTTCCGTTAAGAAAAGCCAGTTTGGTAAATTCGCCGCGCTCGGCGGGGCGTGCGCCGTTTTCGCAGCAAAGGCGCATTATCCTCTGCGTGAGGTACCGCCCGCCGTGACACGATATTTCGGCGCAGTCCTCGCCCGTGTAGGAATGAGGAGCACGGAAAACGGTCAGCACCGCGTCGTCGATGCGCCCGCCGTTTTCGACCACCTGCCCGTAAGCGCAGGTATAACCCGACATTTCCGCGATCGGTCTGCCGTAGGGCTTGAACACACGTTCGGCGACGGCAAGCGCATTTTCGCCGCTTATCCTCACGACGGCAAGAGCGCCCTCACCTTCTGCGGTGGCAATGGCGCAAATAGTTCTGTCATTAGTCAGCATTGTAAAGTCATTCCCCCTGCGGAACATTTTTGTCAAGGCTCTTGTTGCGGTAATTCAGGTTGGTGCGGAGAGAATAGCCCTGATTTTCCCAAAATGCGTTTGCGATGTCGTTATCCTTGAACACCAGACCGAAAATCTTGGTTATGCCTTCCTCGCGCAGAGCCTCCTCCGCCTTTTTCACGAGCATTCCCGCGATACCCTGTCGGCGGTGATCGGGGTGAACGCACATATGATGCACGATAGCCCGCCTGCCGTCGTGTCCCGTAAGTATTACGCCGATTATTTTGTTATCATTAGTATATGCGAGAAAGCAGGTGGTCGGGTTGCGTTTCAGGTACCGCGCTATGCCTTCCCGCGAATCGTCAACGGGATTCAGCGCCCGTTTTGATTGCTCGGTGCTGTTCCAAAGCTCGAAAATGCCGTCGTAATCGTCGATCACTACCGGTCTTATTTTTATTTCAGTCTGCATTGTCGTCACCCCCTAATACTATTGGTTTGCCCTCACTTTGCGTTTTTGCTTTGTGCAAGTTGACGATATTTCTCATTTATAATATAGTAATTAAAATTATATCATTAAAATATGAAATTTTCATTACTTTAAAGTGCGTTTCTCGTTAATAGACCTTCCCGTTTGCCTTGTACAAAGTCCCCAATAAATGGTGCGAAACCGATTTCCGTTTTTTATGCACCCTCACACTTGACAAATCAACATCAATAATGTATAATTTAGTTATATACGAATTACATTGGGTCATACCCTGCGGCACATATTATTTTTTGAAGGGTGATAGATGAATGAACCTTACCCACCTGCGGTACATAGTCGAGGTCGAGCGGCACGGCTCGATAACAAAGGCGGCAGCGGCGCTCTATATGGGACAGCCGAATCTCTCAAAAGCAATTAAGGAAATGGAACTTGAGGTCGGAATACCTATCTTCCGGCGCTCCGCAAAGGGCGTTGTGCCTACCGAAAAGGGACAGGAGTTTTTGCAGTATGCAAAGGCGATAATCGTGCAAATGGACAAAATGGAAGAGCTTTACCGCGATAACAGCGCCTCGCGGGTGGATTTTCAGCTGATGCTCCCCCGCGCAAGCTACATCACGCACGCTTTCACAGAGTTCATGACAAAGCTGCCGCAGTCGGAGCTTATGGACATAAAATTCAAGGAGACAAATTCCCTCGAAGCGGTGAACGCCGTTATCGAGTGCGAATGCTCGCTTGCGATAATCAGGTACGATCTTTCGCAGGAGGATTTTTTCACATCTCTGCTTGCCGAGAAAAATCTGCGCTCGCAGGAGATAATGACGTTCGATTATGTGCTTTTGATAAGCGAGAACAGTCCGCTTGCGAAGTACGACATAATCGAGGACGAGCAGCTTGCCGAGCTTATCGAGATAGTTCACGGCGACACGGCGGTGCCGAACATTTCGGCGGCTTTGCAGAAGAAATCCACGCGCATGAGATCGCACAAGCGGCATATATATGTCTTTGAGCGCGGAAGTCAGTTCGACATTTTGAGCGCTTCGCCGGAAACGTTTATGTATGTCTCGCCGATGCCCGAAACGGTGTTGAAGCGGTGCGGTTTGGTGCAGAGACCGTGTGCGGTGAAGCATACGAACCGTGATTCGCTGATCTATCAAAGCAGTTATCGTTTAAGCAAGACAGATCAGTTGTTTTTAACGGAGCTTAAAAACGTTATAAGGGAAATAAAGAAATAATCAAGGTGATTATATGGGCATGGGATATGAGTATAAATGTCCTGATTGCGGGTATAACGAAACCTTTGATCTTGGCGTAGGATTTGGATTTCCTGAAGAATATCACAAATTATTAATCAAAGTGAAAAATGGCGAACTTGGTGAAGAACTACATAAGCTAATTAAAGTATATCCGCAAGGGGAAATAGATACTGATAAAGTATTGGCTGTTTGTAATGAGTGTGGAAATATCGAGGTAGTTACTGATTTGTCTTTTTATGTTCCAAAGAAAGAGCGTAGAAAGAAAAATAATTATGTTATGAATAATGATTTGTTCATTAATTATGAACCGATATTTTCATTTCCACATAAATGCAAAAAATGTCATGGCAACATGAAAATCGTTTTCAGAGAGGGTCAAAAAGAAATCAATCTTAAATGTCCCGAATGTTGCGCTGCTCTTAAACTTAGCGAAATCTTTTGTTGGGACTGAAAACTAATAATTTTATTGATAAGGAGATTTTTATGAGCGAGTTAAAATGTTACAGAGGTCATATCCGCAACCATGCGGAGCTTGTTAAGGAACTTGGTCTGCCGGAGGGAATGAGCCGCGGGGAAAGAGAGCTTGCTATCATCAAGGCGGGTTACAATAAGTGGGGTATCGGCGTTGCCGACCACATCTACGGTATGTTCGCTTTCGCGATAGAGGACGGCGCAAAGACCGTCTGCGTGCGCGACCAGTTCGGTACGAAACCGTTTTACTACTATATCACCGCCGATGGCAGAATGCTTTACGGCACCATGATACGCGATATCATGAAGCAGGAGGGCTTTGTCAAGGAGATAAACCGCGATATGCTGCAAATCTACCTCACGCTGACCTACGTTGCGGGCGAGGATACATTCTTTAAGGGGCTGAAAAAGCTCATGCCCGGCTGCGCTTTAACGTTTGAGAACGGCAAAGCCGAGATCACCCGCTACTGGAAGCCGACCTTCGCCCCCGACCGCAGCAAGTCCGTTGAGGACTACGCCGACGAGATAAACGAGACCATGCGCCATATCATGACGGAGGTTAAGGACGCTGACGAGACCGCCGAATCGTTCCTTTCGGGCGGCGTGGATTCGGCTTATGTGCTTGCCATGAGCGATGCGCAGATGACCGACAGCTGCGGATACGACGAGGAGCGCTTTGACGAATCCCGCGTGGCTAAGGTAACGGCGGACGTTCTCGGGCGCGGTCACAGCGTGCTGAAAGTCAAGCCGGAGGACTTCTTCGGAATCGTTCACTACACCATGCTGAACATGGAGCAGCCTTTGGGCGACGCTTCCGCAATCGTTTTCACTCTCGGCTGCAACGCCACCGCAAAGCACACAAAGCTCTGCTACTCGGGCGAGGGCAGTGACGAATTTTTCGGCGGCTACAATATGTACCGCAACGCCGAGCGCTACGGCGACAATCTGAAAACGTTTTATGTCGGCAACACCAACATCATGAAAGAGGACGAAAAACAGCGCATTTT
Source organism: uncultured Ruminococcus sp. (assembly GCA_902776945.1). Classification (GTDB taxonomy): domain Bacteria; phylum Bacillota; class Clostridia; order Oscillospirales; family Ruminococcaceae; genus YE71. The sequence continues at coordinate 21,206 of CACYSH010000014.1, read as the reverse complement.
GAAGAGCTACGACCCGTCCGTGCTGCCGATAAACTTAGTCAAGTACATCTACGACGAGACCGAAGGGCTTGACCCGCTCACAAGAATGTCCGATGTGGATATACAGATATGGCTTGAAGGCGATATTTACCTGAATGTGGATAAGATGTCCACAGCGGCGGGGCTTGAAATTCGTATGCCGCTTACCGACCGCAGGATATTCGACATCGCCTCGCGTATGCCCGCAGAATATAAGGTCACGGAGGAGCAGAACAAGGTAGCCTTCCGCACCGCCGCCGCGAAAGTTCTCCCCGAAGAGATCGCTTTCCGCAAGAAGCTGGGCTTTATCGTGCCTGTAAGGATCTGGCTCGCGGACGAGAATTACAACTCCGACGTTCGCCGTCTGTTTGACAGCGAGATAGCCGCCGAGTTCTTCAACACGGACGAGATCAAGGCGATTTATGCCGAATATGTCGGCGGAAACTCCGACCTGTGGCGCAAGGTCTGGACTATTTATACATTCCTGGTATGGTATGAGGAATATTTTGTAAGGAATAGTATATCGTGAGAGGAAAAATATATAAAACGTTTTCGCCTATTTTGTGCAAATGGTAGATTTTCGTACTGTTAATATATATTTAAAAGTTTATTTATGTACTAAAAATATGCGCGTGTTATAATTAGCCAAATACGAGAGTTGAGAGTGTACCCGTTTGGGCGAACGGGCGGTTAAACGTTTTTGATGAAACGCTCCGCTTTCATATTTAAAGGGGTCATTTAGAGAATTATGGAAGGTTCAATAGTAAAATACGGAGGGGGTATTTTTCTATGAAGAAAAACAGAAAAGGCTTTACGTTGGTTGAGCTTGTTGTTGTAATAACGATAGTAAGCGTTCTGGCGGCTATGCTTGTCCCGACTATGCTGAACTACATCAGAAAGGCAAAGCTCAAGGCAGCCAATACCAACGCCAAGACCGCTTATCACGCCGTTGTTGAGTTCTTTACCGAAAGAAACGCTCTTGACGGCTCGGATATGACAACGGTAGTAAACGATTACGGTCACACGGTCATAGACTGCAATATCCCGCCGCAGGGAAATATGACAACGGCACAGAAAAGAGTGCATGATATTCTTTCCACAAACGGCATAAGCTCGGGTCACGTTTGGGTTGATATGACGGTCATCAACAATACCGACGCAATATATGTTCAGTGGACGGGCGACGCGGTGGTCGGTGCCACCCACGACCCCGATGTTATCGTGGGGCAGTATCCGAACCCTGTAACATGGGATACTTACCGTTCCCCGAACAATGCCTGGACGGCATACGTCGCGCCGGTTTGATTCACGGTAATCTTAATAATGATAATAAAAAGCTCTCCTGCGGGGGAGCTTTTTTGCGGCTGTTTTGCCGATACTCTTAGAAATCGTAAGAGACTGAGCGGTTCAAGCATCAAATCGGAGAAAGAAAACTGAACGGTCAGAATTAAAATCGGCAACCTTCGGATAATCAAAGTTATATTTATAGTTTTCAACATAAAAGTTGTGTCCGCGCCCCCTTGACCCCATTTTTGCCCTTGTTTTGCAATTTCGGCGACTTTCGGATAATCAAAGTTATATTTATAGTTTTCAACATTTTCAACCAAAAGTTGCGCCTGCGGCGCAAATGTGACTCTGCCCCATACCCCCGCAAGGGAGCTGCTCGCTTAGCGCGAACGGCGCGAACGAGTTCGTGCAATCGTGCGGTTGACCCCTCGCCAGCGCACGGGCGTTGGATCCCGTGTCCGCCCTTGCTTTGCAATTTCGGCGACTTTCGGATAATCAAAGTTATATTTATAGTTTTCAACATTTTAAACACAAAAAAGGACGCAGCCGAAACCGCGTCCCTTTTTGTTTATAAGAAGGAAATTTGCTTATTATTTCTGTAACTGCCAGATATATCTCGCATACTCGTCAACCGAACGGTCAGCCGAGAATATTCCCGCGCCGCTGATGTTCATAAGGCTCATCTTAGCCCACTTCATCGTGTCAACATAGCTCTCGCTGGCTCTTCTCTGAGCGTCCTGATAGCTTGCAAAGTCTGCAAACGCCATATAGGTATCAACATTTCTCAGCGAGTTGGAAATCTCCACAAACTGCTCGCCGTTGATTCCTCTCGTCAGCATATCGACAGCGCCTTTAAGCACGCCGTTAGCATTGTAAACGTTCATCGGACGATAACCCTGCTTCGCTCTCTCCACCTCGTCAACGTTCATGCCGAACAGCAGAATGTTTTCAGCGCCTACCTGCTCGAATATCTCAACATTAGCGCCGTCAAGCGTACCTAAAGTGATAGCGCCGTTTATCATCAGCTTCATGTTGCCTGTGCCGGACGCTTCGGTTCCCGCAAGCGAGATCTGCTCGGAAATGTCGGCGGCGGGCATGAGAATCTCCGAAAGCGATACACAGTAATCCTCCATGAAGATGACGTTCAGCTTTTCGTTGAGCTTCTTGTCCTTAGCCAGCTCCTGCGAGATGTTCCAGATCAGCTTGATTATCTGCTTTGCCATATAGTAGCCCGGAGCCGCCTTAGCCGCGAAGATGTAGGTCTTCGGTACGAACGGCGCGTCGGGATTGGCTTTCAGGTAGTTGTACTCGGCAATGATGTTCAGCGCGTTGAGCTGCTGGCGCTTGTACTCGTGAAGTCTCTTTACCTGGCAGTCAAAGATCGAATCGGTGTTCAGGATAACGCCGTAGCGATTCTTTACATACTTGGCAAAGCGCTCCTTGTTGGTCTTCTTTATCTTGGTAAGCTCGGTGAGAACGTCCTTGTCGTCGGCGAAATCGCGGAACTTGATAAGCTCCGAAGCGCTGCGGAGGAATCCGTCGCCGATAGTGTCTTTAAGCAGCTTGGTAAGCCCCTCGTTCGACTGATAGAGCCACCTTCTGTAAGCGATACCGTTTGTAACGTTCGTGAACTTTTCGGGGGTGTACTCGTACTCGTCGCGGAAGGTCTCGCGCTTGATTATCTCGGAATGTATCTTTGCAACACCGTTTACATGGTGCGAAGCGTGTACGCAGAGAGTAGCCATTTTTACCATGTTATTCTCGATGATAGACATTCTCGTGACCTTTGCCTCGTCGTGGTACATCTCCCACAGACCGCGGCAGTAACGCTCGTTTATCTCAACGATGATAGAATAGATTCTCGGAACAACGCTCTTAAGCAGGTTGCACTCCCACTTTTCGAGAGCTTCGGGCATTACGGTGTGATTGGTGTAGGCAAACGTGCGGGTAACGATGTTCCACGCGCTGTCCCAGTCATAGCCGCACTCGTCGAGCATAATTCTCATCAGCTCGGGGATAGCGAGGGTCGGGTGGGTGTCGTTGATGTGGATAGCTACCTTATCGGCGAGGTTGTCGAGCGTGCCGTAAACGTTCAGGTGAGTATTTACAATATCCGCAACCGAAGCCGCCGACATGAAATACTGCTGTCTCAGACGGAGCGACTTGCCCTCGGCGTGGTTGTCGTTAGGATAAAGAACCTTTGTGATAGCCTGCGACATGATATTTCTGCCGAGCGCCTTTGAATAATCGCCCTTATTGAACATCTGCATATCGAAGGACGGAACCTCAGCCTTCCACAGACGGAGCTTTGAAACGGCTTCGCTGCCGTAGCCCGATACGAACATATCGTAGGGAACGGCGAGAACGGTGGTCGGATTGATAAGCTCGACGGTGTGGAAACCATTCTCCCAGCTTTCCTTAAGCTCGCCGTCGAAGTGTACCTCTACCGCCTGAGTGGGGCAGGGAACGAGCAGCGCGGAGCCGCCGGGCAGCCAGTTATCGGGAAGCTCGGTCTGCCAGCCATCTTCGAGCTTCTGCTTGAAGATGCCGTACTCGTAAAGAATCGAGTAGCCGGTGGCATGGTAGCCGTCGGCGGCAAGAGCGTCGAGGTAGCAGGCGGCAAGTCTTCCAAGACCGCCGTTTCCGAGACCCGCATCAGGCTCCATTTCATAAACGGAGTTGATCGAAAGTCCCAGGTCTTTGAGCATACCGACAGTCTCATCAACCATTTCGAGGTTGTAGATACTGGTCTTCAAGCTCCTGCCCATAAGAAATTCCATTGAGAGGTAGTAAACCTTCTTGTTGCCCTCCGAACGGTTCTTAACGGTGAACTTGCGGCGCTTTGATTTAAGTATGCCTACAACGATCTTTGTAAGAGCCTCATAGACCTGCTGATCGGTAGCCTCGTCGGGCGTAGTCTGGAAATCGTCGTGAAGAACGTCGATGAACTTTTCTTTAAGCTCTTCCTTGCCGATCGTCTTTGATATGGTATTTGACATAGTTTTTCCTCCTGAAGTAAAATATAGCGGATAAGTGTTGTAACTTTACCAGTATTATACCACAATTTTCGCGGCGATTCATCAATATTTAAAGAATTGATTATGATATGAAATCTTTTTAATAAATCATTAATCAGACGCATTGTGCAAGTTGCTCATTGAATCCGTGATTTTTGGACTTTAATTTGACATAATTAAATAAATTTTGTAGACTTAAACGAACTGAGGCGCTGAATTTCGGCGCTATTCACAAATTATCGTATTACTCAAAAGAGAAAAAAGATATTAGAAACGCAAAACCAACGAAAAACGCAAAGCAAGGGCATAAACGGGATCCAGCGCCCGTGCGCTGAACCCCGTATCCTGCCCGCACTTTCTGCTTTTTACTGCCAGTCAAAAACATCAAGCCAACGCATAAGAAGGTCTTTCTGCTCCGGAATACCCTTATCAAGCTGCGCCGCCGCTACTATCGGCAGCCACTGCTGTACATAATGCTTCGAAGTCCCCGTCTTCTGACAATATTTATCAAGATAACTCTCCGCATACGCAGGACGTTTCAGCGACAGTAAAAGAAACGTCTTAGCCGCGTCCGCCGAAGCGTTCCCCTGCCGCGACGAACCCCAGTTCAGAACATAAGTTCCCTCCTCGTTAATGATAACGCAGTCGGGAGAGAAGTTATTGTGACACAGCTTGATGTGCTTCGGCATCGAATCAAGTCTCGTCAGCAGCTCGTACTTCTTGATGTCGTCGATCTCTTCAAGCGCCTTGATCTGCCGCGCCAGCTTGTCCTTCAACTTCGAAAGCAGCGGCATATACTGCTTGTGTATCTCGCACTGTATCTCAACAAGGCGGTCAATGTAGAGATCGGCATTGCCGGGGTTCTCGTCGATCATCATGCCGAGCGTTTTGCCCTCTATCCAGTCCATAGAGATAGCCCACTTGCCGTCGATAAGCGATACCTCGTGCAGCACGGGGATCTTCAGCTCCGAATTGCCGAGCGCCGTTTCAACTCTCGCGTGGGTCAGCGCCGCGTAAAGGCATTTTTCCTTGTATTTAGCGTCCTTGTAGACCCTTACCGCCATTCCGCCCGATTCGTAAACATCGTATATATCTCCGCTTGCGATAAAATTACTAAGCTCCATAATATCATTCTCCTTCTGTTATATAAACATTATCCCTGTGGGGGAATGTCTCCCCGTGATATATCCATATGTATATTATACCGCTTATTTCTCAAAATGTCCAGCGTTTTTTGTACACTATTATAAATTTTACAATATAGAAATATTTTATTTATAGGCGATACATATTCACAAATATGAAATTTACCGATATATACTGTCTGCGATTTTAGGCATAATATGTGTTAGCCCTACATGAAATCGGGTAAATAGCGCATATTGTGGATAGTGGTCAGCAAAACGGCAATAACCCCACACCCGCGTAACCGCCCCCGCGCAGGGGGTTAAATCAATAAGCATATTAATCAAAGTTTAATAGAAATATCGTATTTTTTGTGCTTGACAAAAAAATAACAATGTGGTATAATAACTACATGGGGTATTGCAGATATGGAATATCCCCGATGTTTGGAAGCTGAACACACGGGTCATGCAGGCACCGTGAACGACACCCCCTACGAAAGGACGGTAGGTATTATGTCTGAGAACAAAACACGCATTGTTGACAGCATCGAGGCTCTGGAGGAAAAGCTCGCCGAAATACGAAAGGCACAGGCTATCTTCGCGGAATACTCTCAGGAGCAGGTGGATAAGATCTTCCGCGCCGCCGCGCTCGCCGCTAACAAGGCGAGACTTCCCCTCGCAAAAATGGCTGTCGAGGAAACAGGCATGGGCATAGTTGAGGATAAGGTCATAAAGAACAACTACGCCGCCGAGCATATTTATAATAAGTACAGAAATACCGTGACCTGCGGCGTTTTCGAGGAAAACCCCGCTCTCGGGACAAAGCGCATCTACGAGCCTATCGGCGTTGTTGCGGCTGTTATCCCGACTACCAACCCCACCTCGACCGCGATTTTCAAAACGCTTATCTGCTTGAAGACCCGCAACGGCATAATCATCAGCCCCCACCCCCGCGCCAAAAACAGTACGATAGAAGCGGCGCGTATCGTACTTGAAGCGGCGGTAAAGGCGGGCGCTCCCGAAGGTATCATCGGCTGGATAGACGTTCCCTCGCTTGACCTTACCAAAAAGGTAATGCAGGACAGCGATATTATTTTGGCGACAGGCGGTCCCGCTATGGTAAAATCGGCTTATTCGTCGGGTACTCCCGCGATAGGCGTTGGCGCGGGCAACGCTTCGGCTATCATTGACAGCTCCGCCGATATTGCGAACGCCGTCAATTCGATCATCCATTCAAAAACCTTCGACAACGGCATGATCTGCGCCACCGAGCAGACCGTTATCGTTGACAAGAGCATTTACGAAGATGTAAAGAACGAGTTCGCCGCACGCGGCTGCTATTTCCTTAACCCCGAAGAAGCCGACAAGGTGCGCTCGGGAATGCTGATAAACGGCGCTCTTAACGCTAAGATAGTCGGTCAGAAGCCCGTGAAGATCGCCGAAATGTGTGGCTTTGAGGTTCCCGCGAACACGAAAGTCCTGATAGGCGAGGCGGAATCCACCGACCGCAGCGAGGCTTTCGGTCACGAAAAGCTCACGACTATCCTCGGTATGTACAAGGCAGAGGATTTTGACGACGCTCTCGACAAGGCGGACACGCTGCTCCGCAACAACGGCGGTCTCGGTCATACTTCGGTTCTCTGGATAAACACCCACACCGAGCCTGAAAAGTACGAAAAGTTCGTTCACCGCATGAAGACCTGCCGCCTTATCGTGAACACGCCTTCGTCGCTCGGCGGTATCGGCGACCTGTACAACTTCGATTTCGCGCCCTCGCTGACGCTGGGCTGCGGCTCGTGGGGCGGCAACTCCGTTTCGGAGAACGTCGGCGTAAAGCACCTGCTGAACATCAAGACCGTCGCGGAGAGGAGAGAGAATATGCTGTGGTTCAGAGCGCCCGAAAAGGTATACTTCAAGCGCGGCTGTCTGCCGTTCGCGCTTGACGAGCTTGGCAGAGTAATGGGCAAGAAAAAAGCCTTCATCGTTACCGACAGCTTCCTTTACAAAAACGGCTTCACAAAGCCCGTTACCGACAAGCTGAACGAAATGGGTATTTCCTATAACGTATTCTTTGACGTAGCCCCCGACCCGACCTTGAGCTGCGCGTTAGAGGGCGTTAAGGCGATACGCGCCTTTGAGCCTGACACTATCATAGCGATAGGCGGCGGCTCGGCTATGGACGCGGCGAAGATCATGTGGGTGATGTACGAACACCCCGACGCGGATTTCCTCGACATGGCGATGCGCTTTATCGACATCAGAAAGAGAGTTTACACCTTCCCGAAAATGGGCGAAAAGGCTTACTTTGTCTGCATACCCACATCGTCCGGCACAGGCTCGGAGGTAACGCCCTTCGCGGTAATCACCGACGACACGACAGGTCAGAAGTACCCGCTTGCCGACTATGAGCTTCTGCCGAAAATGGCGATAATCGACACCGACCTTATGATGAGCGCTCCGAAGGGCTTGACGGCGGCTTCGGGTCTCGACTGCATGGTGCATGACCTTGAAGCGTATGCGTCGGTAATGGCTACCGACTTCACGGACGGCATTGCTATCCGTTCGCTGCAAATGACATTTGCCAATCTGCGCGAGTGCGTTGAAAACGGTCAGACGGCGGTAAAGGCAAGAGAGAATATGGCTCACGCCGCAACAATGGCGGGCATGGCTTTCGCTAACGCATTTCTTGGCATCGGTCATTCGCTGGCGCACAAGTTAGGAGCTTATCATCATCTGCCGCACGGCATCTGCTGCGCTTTGGTGATCGAGAATGTTATGCGCTTCAACGCCAATGCTGTTCCGACGAAAATGGGGACTTTCTCGCAGTATCAGTATCCTCACGCGCTTGAAAGATACGCGGAGATCGCCCGTGCTTTAGGCGTAAGCGGCAATGACGACCGCGAGCTTTTCGAGGGTCTTATCGCCATGATCGCGAAGCTGAAAGAAGATGTCGGCTGCAAGAGGACTATTGCGGAGTACGGCATTTCGGAGGAGGATTTCCTTGCCACAATTGACAAGATGAGCGAGGACGCTTTTGACGACCAGTGTACGGGAGCGAACCCGCGTTATCCGCTGATAAGCGAGCTTAAAGAGATCTATCTTGCGTGCTATTACGGCACGGAGTATAAGGGATAAGCTATCTACGAGTACGGCAAAACCGTACAGCTTCCAAATACGGGCAGCCCTGCGAATCGCGGGGCTGTCTTTTTTGATATAAATGAGCAATGCCGTCAACTGCACGAACGGTACGTTCGCACCGCATAAATCCCAGTCCGTGAAATATACCTGAAATATTTTAAATAATAAAGCTCTTGTATTATCCGTGCGGCTGTGGTATAATGATAAGAGAACACCGTGCGCGACCGGCAGGATATGGTCTTACACCGAAAAAAGGAGACAACAGATAATCATGATTTGCGAAAAATGCGGCGAGGAGCTTGGAAACGGTTTCAGATATTGCAGAGTGTGCGGAACGCCCGTTCCTTCGGCGGATCTGTTGGGCGATAAAAAGGCGATGCTTCTTGCGCAAGCCGATATGATCCCCGGCTCGGAAAAATTCTTTATCGACCCGAACGAGCGCCTTGTCGGCGTGCTTGGCAAGGACTATCTCTCGGATTACCTTGACGGAAAGGGTCTGCGGCGGGGGTTTGTCGCCGTCACCGACAGGCGCGTTTATCAGAAGGGCAGGGCTTACGTTCAGCACGGCGGAAGAATGAGCCTGCTGCGGGCGAAAGGCTCCGCAGTTATCGACCTTGCCGACGTTACCGGCACGAGGATCTTCAGTTCGGCGAATATGCTGCGGCTGGTGCTTTGCGTGCTGTTTTTCGTTGCGGCGGCGGGCGCGGGAGTATATGCCTTTGCGGGACACAGCACAAAGCTGTTCTGCTACATTGCGGGCGGACTGCTGCTGCTTTCGGCGGTGTGTCTGCTGGGGTACCTTATTTCGCGGCGCGGACTTATCACGATAACGTTCAAAAGCGGCGGGGTGTCGCTCGACCGCAAGTGGTTCCGCAAGGACGAGTTTTACGAATTTCAGCGGCAGCTTTATCTCGCTAAGGATATTCTTATTGAGGGTTATATGCAGACACCTTACGGCGGGGATTCACGAAGATAAAAGCATACATACAAACTGCGGCTCATAATAGACCTGTCCACGAACCCCTCGCACGCTTACTGACAAAATCTTTTGCCATTAGTCGCACGAGTGGTTTGTGGACAGGTCTAATGAGCAAAAACCGCAAAGCGGAACCGGGGTCAAGGGGCTTCGCCCCTTGCGGGGTATGGGGCAGCGCCCCATTTAAATCAGCCGCGCACCAGTAAAATCCCTGCGCCCTGAAAATCCCGTGCGCGGCTGACTTCCTTTGTGCGAAGTAAGCGGCAGCGAACGGGCAGACCGTGCGGTCAGCACTTTCTTTTAGTTTTAGGCGGGGCAAGGCGCGAACTTATTCGTGCGGTTGACCCCACGCCAGCGCACGGGCGCTGGATCCCGTGTCCTGTCTGTTGCCGATTTGCTTAATCGCTTTTATTTAAAAAAAGCACTTGAAAACAGCGGTAAATTGTGATATAATGGTTTTAGTTGACTTTATCGGAACAAATCATATATGAAAGATGAAAAAGAAACGGAAGTGTAATATTAATGGCGGAAAGCAATACAAACAACAGTTGCAGATTTAAAACAAAGATCGGCGGTCAGGCGGTCATTGAGGGCGTAATGATGAAGGGTCCGCAGAAAATGGCTATGGCTTGCCGTCTGCCCGACGGAACGATAGATATTGAGGAATGGAACACAGCCAGTAAAAACGGTACTCCCTGGTACCGCAAAACGCCGTTCGTGCGCGGGATATTCAACTTTATTACCTCGATGCTCGACGGCTACAAATGCTTAAGCAAGTCCGCCGACAAGCAGATGACCGACGACGAGGAAGAGCCTTCAAAGTTCGAAAAATGGCTGGAGGACAAGTTCGGCGACAAGCTGATGCCCGTTATCACGACTTTCTCGATGATAATAGGCGTGGTAATGGCGGTCGGGCTGTTCGTTTATTTCCCTGTGCTTATTGTCGGACTTATCGAAAAGCTGACGGGCGAGCTTGGCTCGGTGCTTAAAAATATCATCGAGGGCTTTATAAAGATAGCTATATTTATCGGCTACACGGCGCTGACCTCGAAAATGCCCGACATCGCAAGAACTTACGAATATCACGGCGCAGAGCATAAAACGATAGCCTGCTACGAGGGCGGCGAAGAGCTTACCCCCGAAAACGTCAAGAAATACACGCGCTTTCACCCGCGCTGCGGAACGAGCTTTATTTTTCTTGTACTGTTTATCAGCATTTTCGTTACGTCGGTGTTCGGTGTGCCGTGGGATTCAAAACTGCTGCGCGTCTGCTTCAAACTGCTGCTGATACCGATCGTTACGGGCATCGCCTACGAAGCAATTATGATCGCAGGCAAATTTGATAATATTTTTACAAGAATAATCTCCGCGCCGGGACTTTGGATACAGCGTATCACCACCAGCGAACCCGACGAGAGCGAGATAGAATGCGCTATCGCCGCAATGAAAGCGGTAATACCCGAGGACGGTGAGGATAAATGGTAAATTACTCCTATAACGATATTATACTGAGCCTTGAAAGCAAGCTCTCCGGCGCGGGAATTACGAATGCGCACTGGGAAGCGCGGGAGCTTGCCGGCTGCGCTCTGGGCTTCAACTGCCGCGGCAGATTCGACGGCGGAAAGCTCGCCGCTCCCGAGCAGGTGAAAGCCTGCGCCATGCTGCTTGCCCGCCGCATGAGGGGCGAGCCGCTGCAATACATAATCGGCGAATGGGATTTCTGCGGCGAGAGCTTTGATGTGGGCCCCGGCGTGCTGATACCGCGCTCCGACACCGAAACGCTCATCGACGAGGCGGTCAAAGCCATGAAGGGCATGAGCGACCTCACCGTTGCCGACCTTTGCGCGGGAACGGGCTGCATCGGCATCACGCTGGCGCGGCTGCTCGACTGCGCACAGGTTTTCTGCCTTGAAAAGTACGAAACGGCTTTTGATTATCTGACAAAGAACATCAAGCGGCGGGAAAGTCTCTGCAAGCCGATACAGGCGGACGTTCTCGACCCCGAATCGCTTATCTTCGTGCCGATGTGCGACCTTATCATATCGAACCCGCCGTACATCAACGCGGAGGACATGAAAAAGCTCCAGAAGGAAGTGACCTTCGAGCCGCGTGAAGCGCTTGACGGCGGCGAGGACGGCTTTGACTTCTACCGCGGTATCACGCGCCTTTGGAAGAAAAAGCTCAAACCGAACGGCGTGATGATCTTCGAGATCGGCGCGGGTCAGGAAGAAGAAGTAATGGAAATAATGATACAGTCCGGCTTGAAAAACGTCCGCGTAAGGCGCGACATGGCAGGGATAAACCGCTGTGTCATCGGCAAAAACGTCGTTCAGGAGAACGTCAATCTTTATGAGCAGCTTGAAAAAAACGGTCAGCGAGGGTAAATGGCTTATGATATTTGATAAGGCAGATATGAATGATATAGAAGTCCTGACCGAACTCAGGGCGGAGTATATCAAAGAGGACTGGGGCGAGGTGCCGACGGAAACTATGGCGGCTATCGCGGGCGCTCTTCCCGAATATTTTGCCGGACATCTGAATAAAGATGTGTTCGCCTTTGTCTGCCGCGCAGATGATACTGTTGCGGGCTGCTGTCTGCTGTACGTTTCGGAAATGCCGCCGAATCCGTCGTTTATTCACGGCAGAACGGGCACGGTGCTGAACGTCTACACCCAACCGCCGTTCAGAAGAAAAGGCATAGCTCACAGGCTTATGGAAATGCTTCTTAGCGAATCGGAAAAATTGGGGCTTGATTATGTTGAGCTTAAAGCCACCGACGAGGGGTACGGTTTATATAAGAAACTCGGTTTTGAGGACACGGTGTCTAAGTATCATAACATGAAATACATATTTAGCAAATAATAGGTGAATAATGTAGGAGTGCGCATTGCGCGTCCGTGAATTTCCCCGTCGTTGCGAAAATCCCCGCCTTTGCGCTTATCTTATTCTTTGTTTTTTATTTTATCTTTTTTGAAAGGACTGATAATATGTCAACAGCATTCTCTTCGGCAGATATACTTCTGCCCCGCGACATCGACTACGAAAAATGGGCGGTAATCGCCTGCGACCAGTTCACCGCCGAACCCGAATACTGGGCTGAAACTAAAAGGATCACCGACGGCGCAGTATCCGCACTCGATCTTATCCTCCCCGAGGTCTACCTCAACGACCCCGACGCAGACGACCGTATCGCAAAGATCCACACAAATATGTACGCCTACCTCGATATGAACGTTTTCGACGAGTACAAGGACGCGCTGATCTACGTTGAACGCACCCAGACAGACGGCATTATCCGCGCAGGTATCGTCGGCGCTATCGACCTCGAACAGTACGACTACCGCAAAGGCTCCACCTCGCAGGTACGCGCTACCGAAGCTACTGTTGTCGAGCGCATTCCCCCGCGCATAAAAGTCCGCGAAAAAGCGCCTGTCGAACTGCCGCATATAATGATTCTCATTGACGACGTACAAAAGAAGATCATCGAGCCGCTCGCCGCCAAAAAGGACAGCTTCAAAAAGCTCTACGGCTTCGACCTCATGCAGGGCGGCGGACATATCGACGGCTGGCTTATTGATCGCGAAACGATGTATGATATTTTTGACGGTCTCGACGCGCTCGCCGACAAAAAGGCTTTCAATGAGAAATATGGTCTTGAAAACGCCGAGCCGCTTGTCTACGCAATGGGCGACGGCAATCATTCGCTTGCGACGGCTAAGGAATTTTACGAGCGCCTGAAAGCCGAAGACCCCTACGTTAAGCTCGGCAACTGCCCCGCGAGGTATGCTCTCGCCGAGATAGTGAACCTGCATTCTCCCGCGCTTAATTTCGAAGCTATCCACCGAATCGTCACGGGCGCTGACGAAGAACAGCTGCTCGCCGACATTACCGAAGCGCTCGGACTGACTAAAGGCAAGACCGACGGTTCGCAGTGCTTTGCAATAGTAAATAATGGCAAATCAGAGTGGTACACGGTCGGCAAGCCTTCAAGCAAGCTGACAGTCGGCAGCTTGCAGAATTTCCTTGACAAGTGGGTAAAGGAAAACGGCGCGGGGATAGACTATATCCACGGAACCGACGTTGTTGAAAGGCTCTCGAAGGAGAACGGCGCACTTGGATTTATCCTCCCCGACATGGGCAAGGAGGAACTTTTCCCGACCGTCATCGCCGACGGCGCTCTGCCGAGAAAAACATTCAGCATGGGTCACGCCCGCGACAAGCGTTACTATATCGAAGCAAGAAAGATAGTTAATAACTGAAATAATAATTAAACAGCGGCGAATTGCAAAGCACCGACATCATGAAAATGTCGGTGCTTTTGAATTTTTTGTATAGAAAGCCATTATCAGGATTGACAAGCGCAGGCAGCGACAATTAAACAGCAGTCCGCACATTCGGCGCGGACTGCTGTTGTCATTTAAGGTGATATTCTCAAAAAACTTTTCCAGGCGGTTTGCCATTGAGCGTCTGTATACACCGTGCCGTTCGCGTTGATCTCCGTGGTTTGGACGGTCTCGCTGTACGCTATCACCTCGAAATCGGAAATATCATAATAATTCTCGTAATCGGTGCGGATTTTTGTGATAATCGGTTCGGTTTCAGCATTAGGCGCAAGTATTTCCGTATAGTAGAAATACCCACCCAGACCGCCGTTCGGGACATATACCCACTTTGAACTGCTTGAACCGCCTTCTTCGTGAGCGCTCTTGAAATCCGCCCAGCTGTAAAAATCGTTGTTGGTCGGGTTTTCTTTATCGGAGACCTCCGCTCTGTTGGTCGTATCGTCAGAAAGTAACTCCGTCATTCGGCTGTCGGAAAACTCGATGTACATTCGCACAAAGCAATCTGCCGTGCCTGTGTTCTTTACCAAAATGATCTTTCCGTCGGAGGTATGCCCGTAAAGCATTATCCTCCCGATATGCGGCAACCAGAACACCGTTTTGCCGATAAAGCCCTCTTTCGTGACCTTTGCCGCGTCATCTGTGTTGTTAGCGTCGCCGCGGGTCGTTATGCCGTCGCCGTCAACGCCGACAGCCCTGTGCGTGACAAGCATCTCGCCCGCCTTGAAAGCGATTATATCGCCTTCGCGTATCTCCTCAAACTTTACTCTCTGATCGACAAAGCACACGCTGCCCGTCTGTATAGCAGGTTCCATTGAACCCGTTTTCACGGCGTAGGGACGTATCCCTATCAGGAAAAGCCCGCCAAGCACCACCGCCGCCGCTATGATAGCATACGATATGATATGATATACCACGATCAGCAGCTTTCCTGCCGTTTTCATTCTATGACCCCCACAAGCACGCCCCGCGCTTCCCAGTATTCGTATGTGCAGGTCGAAAGCAGCAGCAAACGCAGCCCGCTGTTTTCCTTTAAATCTTCGGGGGTGATCTCTATCGTGTAATTTGCATTATTAAAAATGTCGTTTATATATTCCTCCCGCGCCGTATCGTCCGCGAAATCCGTTTCGTAGGCAAAAGCGGTGCTGGGAATTGTCATATATGCGAAAAAACGCACATTATGTGCGCCGTCGGCGGTCAGCAGCGTTCCCGAAGGATTCTTCCGCATGAAGCCGCTGTCCTTGTATCTCGCAATGTCGCCGAACATCGCCTGATTTCCCTTGATATGGTGCGCGTAGACTATCGAATTGAATCCGCCGAAGCCGCTTTCGCAGCGATAGTCAAGAAAAGGGCACCCAAGCCCATAATTTGCCTTTTTATCGAAGCCCCTTTGCAGATAATAGCCGTTGTCAGCCGCCTGCACAATGGGGTAATCTATGTTCGTGCCGTCTATCGTCAGCCAGCCTGCCACGTCGGGATTTGCGGCTTTAAGCTCGGCGAGCGGGTCGGTAATTTCGGGCGAACTTTCTTCCTCGGGGGAATTATCATCAGTCGGCGCGGACTTTCCGGCGGGTCGGGTGAACCTCTCGGGCGGGGGCTTTAAACTTACAAAAAGCTCCCTCTGCTGCGTATCGGCTTCTGTTATCTGCTTGTTCGGGAGATACGTCTCGCTGTAATACCGCCAGCCGCAATATGCGAACGCTCCGGAAAGCAGCACCAGCATACCTATCATCGCGGCGCGTTTCACTTTTTCTTACCTTTTTTCTTTATCAGCACGAGTAGCACCAGTATCATCAGCGCGATAACGCCCATGCTTATCAGCCAGAATTTACCGTCTTTCATCATAAAGCCGGTATATGGCGGAAAAAAACCGTCGGATCTGCTGCTGCTGTCGGCGGGCGGCGAGTAGCTGTCTGACGTACTGTCGGGGGTATCGGGAACGCTTTCGTCACCCGCGGGGGCGGAGTTATCGCCGTCGCCGTCGCCGGGGGTGCTTACCGTCGCGGTAGGCGTACCGGGGATTGACGGCGGGGTATCGTAGGGCTTCATTACCGAAGCGTAGAATATCCATTTGAACTCGATCTCGCCCTCGATATGCCCGTTGCCGTCGGGGTCAACAAGGATATGTTCGCCGTCCTTGTCAACAAGCCGCCAGCCGTTGTCTATGTGCTTATTCACGCTAAGGTCGTTCCACACGATCTCGCAGCGCAGGGTGTGGGTCTCGCCAGGGTCGTAGTTGCCGCAGTCGAAGGCGTTTTCGGTAAGGTCTATGTTTCCCTTGCCGTTCACATCGCCCTTAAAGAACAGGCTGTCGTCAAGAAAAAAACGGCATTCGCAGCCCTTTTCAAGGTCTATCTCGCCCGTTTTGAAAAGCGGCTCGACGCGGAACCAAATATGATATGAAGCGTCCTCGCGGAGGTTAATAAGCTGCACGTTTTTTGTGTAGGTCTCGCCGAAGGTCATATCCTCAACGTGAAAGAAATACTCGCCTGTCGCGCTGTTGACGTGGTTGCCCGCGTCGTCAAGCGCCGCCAGCCGTTCCGGAAGCCCCTTTACCGCGCCGGGGGGCAAAGAGGTCTCCGCAAAGGCTGAAAAGCCCATGCAGTTAATAAAGATAAGGAGACTGCCGATAAGACTTATAAGCACGCGCTTTGTATTCAATTTGGCAGCCTCCTTTCTTAATTAAGGGTTTTTTTAGGGGTTTTTGAGGGTTAGGTGGTAGTTGCAGTCCAAGTAATTAATGTAATCTCCTTGTCGTCGTCATTCTGTCTTGCGCCAGTTGCACCGCCTGTTGTTGCGCTTTGTTTCCAAGTAGCACCGCCTGTAGTATTAATTGCGGTATCTTGCTCCTTGCCGTTCTCGTCAAATGTAACCTGAACAGAATCAAGATGTACATTGAGGTCGAAATCAAAGGCGAGATAAGCATTATTGGTTACACCATCAAACAACTTAACCTTGTCAACAAGCTTCTTCGAAGTGTCTCCTGCTTCTACATCATTGTTATAGTAGAACTTGATTTTACTTGCATCAATATTGGGCGCTAAGCCAGTTTTAATTGTATAAGGTGATGTTGTATTAGAATTGCCAATAGAAGTCCATGCCTCAGCGGCTGTACTATCTATGTTTGCCAAAGTAATTTCAACTACTACATCATCATTTTCGCTAAATTCATTGTCAGCACTACCTGAACCATTAGCAGATTTATCATAAATTGCATAGATAGTCTGGGTCTTGTTTGTTTGATCTACTACACCCGCACGCCAAACAAGCTTATCACCTACAACATCTTCATACTGAGCAGTATAAAGCTCAAGATTTACAGTAGGCTCAACCTTGATAATGTTCTTCTTATCTGTACCAGTTCCATTATCATAGGTAATCTGTACAGGCGCTGTATATGCAGCAGTTTCCGCACCCTTAACAGTATAGTTAGAGCGATATGTAGGTGCAGTTCCATTTCCTACAACACCCGTATTCAGGGCATAGAACGTTCCTTTGCTGGGGTCAATTGTTGTAGCACTACCTGTTGTTGTAACAATACCAGTCGCATAATATCCGCTAAACTCGGGATCTGCCTGATCTGAGTCAGCTTCATTCCGCAGGAACAGATACAAACCGTCGCTCATAGGAGTAAAGCTTTCATACTCCACGTTCTTAGGTACAGTAAAAGTAGCTTCTTTCTTTACATAAACTGTACTTGTGTAAGTGTGCTTTTTACCAGAAGTGGCAGTTACTTCAACACCAGTTGCATAAGGTGTAACTGCACCAGTCGTAGAATTTACAGTTGCGGCATGGTCAGCATTAGCAGAATCTGTTATTTCATCAGTAACCATTACAAGCGTACCGGCAGGAACTTGTACTTTTTCATAAGTGATAACTGGATTACTTGAAGCATCAGGTCTGTTTACAGCAATTGTAAGCTCCGTTTCTTCATCAAGAACATAAGAATAGGAAGCATTTGCCGGAGCATAGGCTAAAATGCCGCTCTGCATAGCCTGAACTTCTGAATAGGCACCTGTGTTGGTATTCTTTCCATCCTCGTTTCCGGCATAACCGTTATCATTTGTATCGAACGAAGACTGCGGGTTCCAAGTCTGTGTCTTGTCAAGCGTTCTGAAATAGTTGCCGTTTGTGTCCATTCTCGTAAGGTTCAGGTTAGTAAGATTTACGTCCTGAACATCTGTTAATGCACCAGTTATTGTATTAAAGCTATTGGTAGTATCATATTTTGCATTGGTATTAGCCGCAGTTTTAGACTGCTGCAATAATCTCATATTACCATCAAGCCACATACGCACAAAAGCGTCAACATTACCGGTGTTGACAGCAGAAGCGTCCTTGTTTATTTCCTGACCGGGAACCCAGTTCTCAGGCGGCTGGAACGATTCGGCAATAGCTACGCCATATTCAGCCGAAGCAGAAAGCCGGTTCGTAACCTCGTCCGTACTTGTGAACCACGCGAACGTTGAGCCGGCAACGATCAATCCGGCGCAAATTATCGAAGCCACAAGCACGCGGCGTTCCCGCGCTGACTTTTTCTTCTTTTTGGAAGTCGTCATAATATCATTCCTTTCATATCTTTATTTTGCGGGTTCATTGCTTACCGGCGGCACGGCAGACGCGCTTTCGGCGGTCTCCTCTTCCTCCCCGTCCTCATCGGGTGCAAGATAAATGCCTACCAGCTTGAAGAACACAAATATCAGTATGATAAGCGGCACTACAAAATACCACCTCAGCTGCACAAAACGCACAATGTAGCCGATCTTCGGTATGCCAGCCTTTACCACGCCGATAACGCGGTCTTCATCAATAAGAAATGAATCCTTGCTGTCATTCGCATCACCCTTTGTCTTGAAACAGGTAACGCCCGTACCCTCGTAATCAGGCAGCTTTTCGGCTACGCGGTGCGTCAGGTAGGCTTCGCTGTCCGCAGACGGGTTGAATGTGATGACATCGCCGACGTTTATGCCGTCGGCATTTGCTATCTTAACGAATACCATGTCACCCACGCTGTAAGCCGGCTCCATTGAAGGGGTCAGTATAGTGTAGTAACGGTACCCGAAAAGAGACTTGTTCGGGCTGTTCGACGCTGCGAACAGCAATGCGGCAATAATAATTCCTGCCGCAAGCAGATAAACGAATATTGTTCTAACTATCGTAAATACACGATAGCCTGTGCTTGGGGCTTCGGTAGCCGCCGCAGCTTCGGCATTGTTTTCAGCCGCGGTATCTGCCGGCACCTGCCCTCCTGGCATGAAATTTTCCACAGTTTAGCAACACTCCTTTCTCTGCTTTTTCCTATCAATGTAAGGCGGACTATCCCTCGCCCCGGGCTTGCTTCCTGCATTTGCCTTAGTCACGATCTTTCACCACGCATTCTTTGCAGCCATTATATATTAGTTATAAACAAAATATAATATAAAACAGCCGCGTATTTGTCGCTTTGCGATATTTTTTACTATATTTTGCCTACTATCATAGTATAAATTATATCATGAAAATTTAATCAAGTCAAGCATTCGGCATTTTTTTAAAATATTTAACGATAAATTTATGCTAAGTGACAAATTTTAAATGTCAGATTTATTAAAATTGTTAAATTCGAAAACAATTACCTTTTTTGGACAGTTTTTTGTGAATTTACATCCAGCCGCCGTCAACGCGCAGGACTTGCCCGCATATATAGTCAGCCCCGCCAGAAAGCAGGAATTTCACCGCCGCCGCAACGTCCTCCGGAGTACCCGCACGGCTCGCGGGGATAGTCCTGATAAGCTCCTTACACTCTTTCGGGGACAGCTGTTCGTTCATGCGGGTGTCGATGAACCCGGGCGAAACGGCGTTTACCCGCACACCCGCTGGGGCAAGCTCCTTTCCCAGCGCCCGCGTGAAGCCGATAAGCCCCGCCTTCGCCGCCGAGTAAGCCACCTCGCAGCTCGAGCCGACCTCGCCCCACACGGAGGCTATATTAATAATGTATCCCCTGTGAGCGCGGAGCATGGCGGGGAGGGCATACTTTGTAAGCATCATAGCGCCCGTGAGGTCGGTGTTCATAAGCGTGATAAGCTCCTCGTCGGTCATGGTCTGAAACAGCTCAATAAACTCGGTGCCGCCGTTGTTTATTAGGATAGTCGGCTTACCCATATAGAACGCGCAGTCATCGTAAGCCTCGCCGATTTCCTGCGGCTTTGATAAGTCGATACGCACCGCCGCCGCGCATACGTCGTATTCCGCCGAAATTTCCTTCGCGAGAGCTTCGGCGGCTTGTTCATTATGCGCCCACCCGAGCAGAAGATTGTGACCCTCCGCCGCAAGAGTTCGCGAAATCGCCGCCCCGATTCCGCCCGCCGCGCCCGTGATAAGTGCCGTACTCATACCGTGACCGCCTGCCTTTCCATGTTCCTTATGTAGTGAAAGAGATACTGCTGGGCTATGCCCTCGGTGCCTTTGACGCATTCGGGCAAGCCGTTCGGGTACCATTGCGCCAGCACACGCTTCACCCACACGTCCTTCGGGAGAGCGCCAATGCGGTACATTCCGAAGAGCAGCGTGCAGTCGGCGACCTTCGGCCCCACGCCGCGGATCTTCATAAGCTCGTTCCTTGCTTCATCAAGGGGGAGCGTTCTTGCGGCTTCAAGGCTCACATCGCCCGAAAGCACGCGGCTCACCGCATCGGTAAGATATGCGGCACGGAAACCCGCTCGCAGGAAGTCAAGGCTTTCGGGCGTTTCGTTCCGCAGCTGCTCCGCTGTGGGGTAGCCGCCGAAATGCTCGGTCAGCCGTCCAATAATGCCTTTTATGCGCGGGATATTGTTGTTCTGCGAGATGATGAACGAACTTAGCGCCTCCCATGCGTCCTGTCTTAGCAGTCGTATCCCGGGAGCGAAGGCGCAGGCTTTCGCGAGGGTCTCGTCTGCGGAATAGCGGCGTTTAAGCTCGCCGTAATCGGTGCCGAGATCGAAATAATCGTACCATACGCCGAGAAATTCGTCCTCTGTGGTATCGGCGAATTCGAAAACGCCGTCATGCTTATCAAGGCAGCGGACAGTCAGCGGCTTGTTGAGGAACGCCCCGCGGTATTCGTCGGCGGCGGTCTTGACCCAGCGGAAAGCCTGTCCGCAGTCGAGGGTCTCGTCAAGGTCGAAATCGGGCTGTTTCAGCACAATGTTTTTGTCTTTTTTAGTGTAGTCCATAGTTCCTCCGTGATTAATACTATTTAATCATCAATCCATAGACAATGGCATGAACTTTGTTCATGCAGGCGGCTATCGTTCCGTCACTCTGCGTTGCACGCCCTTGCCGTGCG
>CACYSH010000013.1 GCA_902776945.1 uncultured Ruminococcus sp. | reverse complement strand
CCGACGAGCGAAACGTTTCTGGCATTCTGCGCCCACACTCTGAAAACGTGGCCCTTAACGCCGTCGCGCTCTTCGGGGTGGCAGCCGAAAAAATCGTATGCCGTCTGCATAGAGCCTTCATGGAAAAGATAAAGCGGAAGTTCGTAATCTCCGGGTATTTTCTTTATCATATCCTATCCTCCTTAAATTGTGAATCATAGTATTATTTTTAGTAGATATATGCCGTTTCTGTCAATTGGTTCAGATCTTAAAACTGTTTAATATTATTCATGCCCTTAATTATTCCGTCAGCCACATCTTTTATTCCGCCAACAACTGTCCTTGTCCGTTCGGTTTTCTTATCCTCGGAATGTTTTGCAGCTTCGGTTTCATTATCCGAAATATGCCTTTTTGTTTCCTCAATCTCTTTTTTATCTTTTGAGTCCAAAACTTTAGCTCCCAATGCTGCTACTGCTGTTACTAAACCCAAACCAACAGCAATTTTGCCCCCTTCAGAAAGATCATTTTTCATATCGCTCATAATCAATTCCTCCCGATTTCAACATTTATCAGCCATGCGGCTTTGTAACTATAATGAAAATCTTCCGCACCGAAAAAACTCCCGATGCGGTGTGCAGCCGCAACGGCACACCTACCCACTATTATTTTAACATTTTCAGAACAAAAATGCAAGTGTTTTAGTTATACTTTTCATTATCTTACATATTCCAACACTCGGATATGTATATTTTGACGATAAATTTTCCTTGTTTTGCTAAAAAAATGTCGTCTGCATTGAAAATATGTCTTGATCATGTCCGAAATACGTCCGAAAGAAACTATACCGTTTTGGTACAAATAATTGGGTACACCTCGGTTTGAGAGAAATTTCATTCCGCAATACGTTGATATTTGTCAATAAACACCGGGCTGTCACCGGTCACGCGGCGGCTTTCGCAGGGCTATCTTGATTATCGCTACCGTCATATCATCATGACGCGCTCCCGCCAGCTCGCGGCACCTCAGCCCCGTCAGCCGTGCAATGTCTCCCGCTTTCATCTCGGGACTTTCCACCGAAAGCCGTGCCGCTTCCTCCAACGCCTCCTCGGGAGCGCCGTCCGTCGCCAGCATGAGAATATCGCCGTCAAAGACCTTCACCGAAGCAAGGTCGGGGTCTGCCGAAACAAATATCCCCGCCGGGTACGAATCAGAAGCGATCCTCACCATGCTGCCGTCGCGGCAGAGATATGCGGGCGCAGCTCCCGATTTGAGAAATTCCGCCCGCCCCGAAAACAGGTCGAGCCGCAGAAAATCAAGCGTGGCAAAGCTCTCCTCCCAGTCCTTCGCCTGCATCACAGAATTGATCACGCGCTGCGCCGTCCTCATCGAAAGCCCCGAACGCAGCAGCCGCCCCGCAAGGCTGACCGTAACGCCCGAATCGAGCCGCGCCCTTCGCCCCGAACCCATTCCGTCCGAAAGCAGCACGAACTTCTCGCCCGCCGACGTTTCGGTAAATTCAAGCGAATCCCCCGAGCATTCCCCGCCCGCCGCCGACCAGCTGCCCGTTTCAGCCGAAAAAGGCGGCAGTTCGTCAAATTCGAGCTTCGTAACGCCGCCCGCGGTCGTTATGCCGGGCATTTCAAGGTCTATCTCCAGAGCGCGGCAAAGCCCCGCCGTCAGCGAGAGCGTGCGGTCGTCAGGCTCGCTGCCAATCGGTATAAACGCAGGCTCTGACCCCCGCAAAGCCCTTGCGCTCGAAAAAGCTCCTCGCTGCCGCGGAGAGCTTTACATCTGTTTCGCGCCGCCTTGATATACGGCATGAAAGATCGTTCAGCAGGTCGCTCATAACGCCCAGCTGTTCGCGGAAGAGCGTACCCATTTCCTTCATGCGGATAGCCTCCGCACGCTCGTAAAGCTCGCGGCTGCGGCATTCGGCGCACACGGCGGCAAGCTCGTCGCCGCGTATACAGCCCACCGCCGAAGGCTTTTCGGGGTCGCTCTCGCAGGAACGCTCGATATTTGCGGCACAGCCGTTTGCGCGGCATTCGTCGTAAAGACGGCAGCCCGCGCAGAGCCTGTTCATCACCCTTTCGCCGAACGTTACGGATTCGGTGCGGCGGCAGGCGGTATCGGCAGCCTGAACGAGCTTCTGCCGTATGTCGGAAATAGTCATTGCCGCGAAATTCAGCCGCGCCGAAGCGGTCTGCCCCGCGCAGTCGGCGGTCGAGCCAGTCACCATGAACACGGTGGACAGCTTTGCAAGCGTTCCCGAAGGCACCGCCGCAAAGATGACCGTTCCCGTGATAAGGTCGGCAAGCATAGAAAAAGTATCGCCGTTCAGCCCCGAAGCCGCAAGCGCTGCCGCCGCCGAAACGAGAAAAGCCGCCGCGCACGGAAGCCGTCCCAGATCGGCAAAGGCGGAGCAGATAAGTCCCGCCGCCGCAAGCAGCATGGTATTCACGGCGAGGGTCGCGCTGCACATCGTCACGGCAACGGCGGAAAGCGCTCCAAGCACGGCACCGCCTGCGGCGCGGCGTTTCTTTGCTGCGGCGGGGATAACGGCACAGGCGATTATCCTGCCGAGATTGAACTTCCCCAAAGCGCACGAACAGAGCGTTGAAACAGCCGCAATGTATATCATCGCAAGGCAGACCGCCGTAAGCCCGCCGACCCGCACAGGCTCGCCGAGCTTTCTTTTGCCCGAGACCGTCGCAGCCGCGAACACGATGCAGGCACTCATCAGCGAACCGATCACCCGCATCGAGAGCGTAAAGCTGTCAGCGCCCCCCGCGCTTATGATACAGCTGAAAAGCAGCGTTACGGCGGCGGTGGAGAGCGTCAGCCTTATCGGCTCGCCGCCGTGCGAATAATCGTGGAAAAAGACGTTCAGCGCGGTTATCGTAAGCATCGAACCAAGCTGCGCCGCCATTGCCGCGAAGCCGTCGCCAAGCAGGCAGGAGAACGCCGTGCCGATCAGCACCGCTCCCGAATACCTCCCCGACACTGCGGCAGCCGCCACGCACATATAGCTGCCGAAGCCCACCATTTTCCCGAATCCCGAAAGAAACCCCGCAGCCGCCGCCAGCGCACATTTCAGCAGGACTTCCCTGCCGTGCCGAAGCCGCCGCGAACCGCCTCCGTCAAGTTCCGCCGCCGTACCAAGCCCCTCAAGCCCCGTTCCGATACCAATGCTCATGCCCTTACACTTCCCTTTGCAAAAGATAGTAAAGGCATTATAACATATTTATGCGGCGGTTTGTGTCGAACCGTAAGCGAAAAGCCGCCGTATTTCAGGCTTATTGCTATAAATCTGTAAATGAGCGGTGCCGCCGGCCTGCACAAAACCCGACTGTCACAGGGCTTGCAGGGCGGCGGCTTGCTCCAATACGCACTAATTTATTCAAAAATGCTGTAAAATCGCGGTTTTGTAGGTATCCGTTAATTTTCCGTCCGTGCGAATTAACACGCCTTTTCACGCTTCGTAGGGCGTGGGCTTGCTCCCGCCGCTTATCGGCACGATTTTCCCCGCCTTTGTGATTTTGCGAACATTTGCGCTATTCTTTGCGAAATATCGCCTGTCTGAACTTCGTTCAGACCGCTCTTCTCGCAAATTAAAATCGGCAATTTGCTCGTTTCTGCCACGTTCTGCGGATTTTATCATATTGCTTGTTTTTGTTAGTCTTTCTTGAAATTGCCGATTTTAATTTTGAACCTCTCAATTTTCTCTTTACCGTTAGCTTGCGAACGCCGCCGACTTTTGTGGGGGAAGACCCTTTGCACGAACAAGTTCGTGCAAGAAGAAGGGTTATCCCCTGCACGAACTTGTTCGTGCCACCCCCTTCCTAAGACTTTTGGTATGCCCTCATTTTGCGAGCTTGTAGGGCGGGGGCTTGCCCCCGCCGCTTGTCGGCACTATTTTCCACACCGCCGCGATTTTCAGACCGTCGCGCAACTCATTCCGACGTTTACTTTCGGCTTATTTGCCGGCGTTCATAAGACAACTCGAAAACTCCGCCATTTGCGCAAGCGTCAGCGCTTCGGGACGAACTGCCGCCGCAAGCCCCGCACTTTCGATCGCCGCCGCGACCCGCTGCTTTGAATACCCTTCCGCCGCCATTGCCGCCGACACCGAATTACAAAGCGTTTTTCTCCGCTGAGAAAACGCCGCCCTCACCGTGCGGAAAAGAAAGCGCTCCTCCTCGCTGCCGGGAGCGAATATTGTCTTATCCTTCATGTCAAGACGTATCACGCAGCTGTCAACATTCGGCGCGGGAAAAAAGCTCCCCCGCGATACGTCGAACAGCTTTTTCGGCTCGGAAAAATACCTCACGGCAAAGGTGACAGCGCCGCATTCACGGCTGCCCTCTTCCGCACAAAGCCGCGCTCCCGCTTCTTTCTGCACCATGACCGTGACCGCCTTTATCGGCAGACGTTCTTCAAGCAGCCGCATGATAACGGGCGACGTGATATAGTAAGGCAGGTTAGCGCAGACCACCACATCAAGCCCCGCAAGCTCCTCCGAGATCACCGCCGCAAGATCGGTCTTCATAATATCGTCGTTTAATA
The DNA here is from genome assembly GCA_902776945.1 of uncultured Ruminococcus sp. Classification (GTDB taxonomy): domain Bacteria; phylum Bacillota; class Clostridia; order Oscillospirales; family Ruminococcaceae; genus YE71. The sequence continues at coordinate 39,446 of CACYSH010000013.1, read as the reverse complement.
TTTTTATATTGTCATGCTCCGCAAGAGTTTCGGCAAGCACGGGCATAAGCCGCGAGTCAAGCTCGACGGCGCAGACCTTTTCGGCGCGTTTTGCCAGCTCGTGAGTAAGCACGCCAACGCCCGTGCCGACCTCTATCACGCCTGCTCCCGCCGCCGCGCCGCCCATTTCCGCGATGCGCGGGCAGACGGTCGGATTTATCAGGAAATTCTGCCCCAGCCTTTTCGAGAAAGAAAACCCGTGCTTCTCCAGCACCGAGCGTATCACCGCAGGCTCGTACAAGCCCTCCACATCTGCCACCCCGATTCCGATATGTCGTTTTTTTAAGAAAAAATACCTACAAAATATTTTAACACTTGTATATAAAAAAGTCAATATACCGAGCGCATATTTTTTTCATTTATGTTCAAAAATATATATGATATTCAAGCAAAGGAGAGAATTTCAATGACAGTCTACACTATCCGCAGTCTTCCGCACCGTCTTTCGGACAGCGCGGCGGCACAAAACGCTTTTTCCTCGCTTCCCGCCGACGAAAGGGAAGAATTTGCCGCGAGCTTCGAAACGCCGCCCCGCCCCGCCCTTCCCGACGACGGCAGCAGTCAGGTTTTTATGCAAATCCCACAAAACAGCGCGGGAATTTTGTACTAATTTTTTTATCAAATTCGGTTGAATTTCCCGTCAAAATACTTTATAATAATAATATAGGATTCGGTTCGCCGTATCGGTATCTGACTTTGTGAGGAGCAAGTGCTATGCTGTTTTCAGAACGCTCGTTTTTTGATAGCGTCAAGCGCTGCGTCGTCCCGGACGGCGGCTTTTTCTGCGCAAACAGCTGTACCCGCTTTTTTGCTTGCGGCATTGGATCGTATCCTTGTTATCATCGCGGCTTATGGCAGCAGTCTATCTAATTGCAGGCTGCTGCTTTTTTTAGCCGCACTTCGGAGGTAATAATATGAAAAAAGTTGCTGTTATCATGGGTTCTGACAGTGATTTTCCCATTGTGAAAAACGCCCTTTCGGAGCTTAAGACCTACGGCGTTCCGTTTGAGTGCCGCGTTATGAGCGCTCACCGCACGCCCGAGCTTGCCGCAGGATTCGCAAAAAGCGCAAAGGAAAACGGCTTCGGCGTGATAATCTGTGCGGCGGGCATGGCGGCTCACCTTGCGGGCGTTATCGCGGGAAACACCACGCTCCCCGTCATCGGCATTCCGATAAAGTCTACGTTTGAGGGGCTTGACGCGCTGCTTGCCACCGTGCAGATGCCCTCGGGCATACCCGTTGCGACCGTCGCGGTAAACGGCGCGAAGAATGCGGCTATCTTAGCGATACAGATGCTGGCGCTCTCCGACGACGCGCTTGCCGCAAAGCTCGAAGCCGCCAAGCAGAACATGGTAGACGGCGTTATCGCGAAGGATAAGGCTCTCCAGGAGCAGATAAAGGCGCTGTGAAGACCGAGACCGCAGAACGTCCGCGCCGAAGAAAGCACGGGTCTGCAAAAAGGCTCGCAGCGATACTTGGCGCGGTGCTGTTTATCGCGGGGTGTATACCCGTTCGGTTAAGTTTCTTTGACGGCGGCACCGTGAGCTATGAAGCCGTGCTGTGGGGTGTCACGAACAAACACCGTATCGCTTGCGACAAGGAACTCGGCATGGGCTATAACGCGGGAACAGAGGTAAGAGTGCTGTTCTTCACCGTTTACGACAGCGATAAGTTCGAATCCAAATACCCGCAAACAGGAGAGTAAATGAAAAAGTACGAAATATTGTTATTCGACCTTGACGGCACGCTGACCGATTCTGCGTCCGGCATACTTAACTGCGCCCGCCACGCTCTGAACATAATGGGCAGACCCGAGCCGGAGAATATGCTGCGGTTCGTGGGGCCGCCGCTTATTGACAGCTTTATTGATTTCTGCGGCATGACCCGCGCGGATGCGCAGGAGGCGGTGCGGCTCTACCGAGAAAGATACGGAACGCTCGGGCTTTTCGAAAACGCCGTTTACGGCGGCATTCCCGAAATGCTTTCGGCGCTGAAAGCCGCCGGGTATCGTCTGGCGGTGGCGACAAGCAAGCCCGAGGTCTTCGCAGTGAGGATACTTGACAGGTTCGGACTTTCGGGATTCTTCGAATTTATCGGCGGCGGACTGGTGAACGGCGAACGCAACGAAAAACACGAGGTCATCGAATATGTGCTTGAAAATCTCGGAAACCCCGGGCGCGGGCGCGTGCTGATGATCGGAGACAGAAAATTTGACGTAATCGGCGCAGCGCAGACGGGGCTTGACTGTCTGTATGCGCTGTGGGGGTACGGCGGAAAAGAAGAAGCCGAAGAATCGGGCGCTCTTTACACGGCGAAGACCCCTCAGGAGCTAACCGAAATGCTTACGGGCGCATGACAGACAAGGGTGACTGTGAATGGATCGGAAGAATAATTTTTCTGTCGCGGAGCAGAACGGCTTTAAGGAGCTTAAACCCGTCACTCCCGCGAAAATAGTATGGCATCTGCGGAACAAGGAGATAGTTTTCCGCGTTTTCAAAAACGGCGAGACCGGAAAATACAGCTTCCGCAGCTACCGTCTTTACAAAAGATACGGGCGCGACAGGCTGTTTGGCTGGTCAAGGAACCATTCCGAAAAACGGTCGGAGCATTTATATGTTTCCGCTGAAAACGAAGGCTCCGATATGGAGGAATGGCTGGCTGAGGATAAGGACAGCTACGGCAGAAGCGGATTAGACATCAATCAGGATTACCCTATCGTATTTAAGTTTATGCTCGGCGAGGAAATGGAAGAGCTGCCCGAAGGCAGCAGCTACCGTTTTTTCACATCGGACAAGGCATCTCGTTTCGGCAAGGGCATAGAGGAAGAATTTGCCGCATATTGGTTTGATAATTACGCAGCGGACTAATAAGCCGCAGCTTTGAAAGGAATTATATCATGAAAAGTTTTTCTGAAAGCTACAAGGAGGCGGGCGTTGACGTTACCGCCGGTTACAAGGCAGTGGAACTGATGAAGCAGCACGTTGCAAGGACGATGACCGCAGGAGTTCTCGGCGGTATCGGCGGATTCGGCGGCGCTTTCGAGCTTGACCTTACGGGCATTTCAAAGCCCGTGCTGGTATCTGGCACCGACGGCGTAGGCACAAAAATAAAGCTGGCGTTCCTTATGGACAAGCACGATACCGTTGGTATCGACTGCGTGGCGATGTGCGTAAACGACGTTATCTGCTGCGGAGCAAAGCCGCTTTTCTTCCTCGACTACATAGCCTGCGGAAGAAATATCCCCGAGAAGATAGCCGCTATCGTTTCGGGCGTGGCTGAGGGCTGCGTGCGTGCGGGCTGCGCTCTTGTGGGCGGCGAGACTGCCGAACACCCCGGACTTATGCCCGAGGACGAATACGACCTCGCGGGCTTTACCGTAGGTATCGCCGACAGGGACAAGATGTTAAAGCCCGAAACTCAGAAGGCAGGCGACGTTATGATAGCCATTGCTTCGAGCGGCGTTCATTCGAACGGTTTTTCGCTCGTAAGAAAGGTATTCACCGTGAACGAGCAGAATTTAGCCCGCCACAATGCCGACTTAGGCGCGGCGCTTGGTACCGTGCTGCTCACCCCGACAAGAATTTATGTAAAGCCGATACTTGCCCTTCTTGACGCAGTAAACGTCAAGAGCATTTCGCACATCACGGGCGGCGGCTTCTATGAGAATATCCCGCGTTCGCTGCCGAAGGGTCTTTCGGCGAAGATCGAGCGCAGCGCCGTCCGCGTTCTGCCGATATTCGACGTAATCAAGGAAACGGGCAAGATCCCCGAGCGCGATATGTTCAATACGTTCAACATGGGCGTGGGAATGACGGTCGTTGTTGACAAAAACGATGTTGACAAGGCGATAGAAACGCTCACCGCCGCAGGCGAAACGGCTTACGTTCTCGGCGAACTTACCGAGAGCGACGAGGGCGTTATCATCAGTTGATTCAGTTAATAGTGAAGAGTGAATAGTTAATAGTTAAGGAGCGCCTTCGGCGCGATTATGCGGAAGCTGCACGAGCTGCGCTCGCGCAGGCTCCGCACTGATGTTATTTTACAAGACCTGTCCACTAACCGCTATATTCGTAGGGCGGCTTGCCCTACAACTTCATCAACCTTAAATTGTGGGTAGCAGTAATAAATTCAGTGCGGCGCGCAGCGTCCGCATAATATCGTCCGCGAAGCGGACACCTTAACTATTCACTATTCACTATTAACTATTAACTTTATTAACTATTAACTTTTTACATAAGGAAAGTAATGGAAATAAGGAGAAAAAATGCTTAACATAAACGATTTTACACGCGGCGATACGCGCTATACCGACTTCGCGGGGAAAACCACCCTCTGGGGGACGGAAATATCCATAGACGCGGAATTTGAGGAAGAGCTTGGCAAGACTGAGGAAACTCTTGCGGCGGCTCTTCCCGCGATAAACGAAAAGCTCGCGTTCATCGAAAACAACGCGGCGGCGGTAAAGGATTCCACCGTTTCGGACGCGCACCTCGACGAGCTGGCTTCGGACTGGCTCTGTGAGCTTGTCGATGCCGACGGCGATGACGACGACGGCGAAGGCGCAGAGGTCGAGACAGAGGACGGAGTATTCGTTTCCGCAGACGTTACGCCCGAACAGTTCAAAGCAAGCCTTTACCCGATAGCGCTGGGACTGGAGTTCGGCGAAAGCGTCGGCGCTTGTCAGGCTTATCTCGAACTGGGCTGCGAACCCGATTATTTTGCGGGACACCGCGTACATATCGAGATCGACGAGGAAAACGCGATCACCTGCGGGGGTATCTGACCCCGAAGCGGCAAGCTCTCCGATGAGGCATAGAACGGAACACATTTATAACAAGGAGTTACACTTTATGAGTATAAGAGATTTCAGCAGGGGAACCGACGATAAGGCTGCCTTTACTGCAAGGGCGGACGTTTGGGGCGACGAAGCGAAATTGTATATCATACTTGACAGCGACACCCCACGCGGAAGACATACCGTTGAAAAGATCTATCCCCTGATCGACAGGATAGTGCAGAAGCTCGATATAAGGCGGCACAAAATAGAGGACGCTCTGCTTGATGACGGCTGGCTCGAAACTGCCGAGGACTGGGCTTCGCATTGCAGAGTTTCCAGAAACGACGCGAACTGCTATATCATGGACAGCGGCGATAAGGTATATCTCCCGCTTACAGATGACGATTTCTGCTCCAGCCTTTATATTGAATCCGTCTGCATCTACTTCGACGAGGAGCTTGACGTAAACGATGTTGCAATATTCATCGTCTGTCAGCCCGATTACTTCGCCGGACGCGCCATAGCCGTACTTCTTGACAGCGACGGCGGAATACAAGTAAAGGGGCTGGAGAAATGATACTCGCGGCTTGCGGCAATGACTGCGAACTCTGTCCCCGACACCTGCCGAAAACCGACAGCGAGCTTCAACATACGGCGGAGCTTTGGCATAATATCGGCTACCGCGACCGCGTTGTTTCAAATGGGGAAATTTCATGCGCGGGGTGCCGGGCGGAAAACTGGTGCAGATACGACATAATTGGCTGCGTGAGCGCAAAAGGGCTTTCCAACTGCGGCGAATGCGGGGAATATCCCTGCGGGAAAATAACGGATTGCTTTGCCGCTACGGAGAAATTTATCCCGCAGTGTCGGGCAGCTTGCACCAACGAGGAATTTGAAGTAATGCGCCGCGCTTTTTTTGAGAAGAAAACTAATCTTGACCGCGTAAAGCGAGAAGGGTGATACATAATGAAGAACATTTGTGTGCTGGTCTCGGGCGGCGGGACTAATTTGCAGGCGCTTATCGACGCGGAGAAAAACGGGCTGATAAAGGACGGCAGGATAACCTGCGTTATTTCTTCGAAGGAGGGCGTTTACGCTCTCGAACGCGCCGAAAAAGCCGGCATAAAAACGTTTGTTATCCCGCGTAAGGACTATGACAGCATTGCCGCCTACACGAAAGCCGTCACCGAAGCCATGCAGGCGGAAAAAGCCGACCTTATCGTATACGCGGGCTTTATGACGATACTTGACGAGCAGATCGTGCGGGCTTTCCCCTACAAAATGATAAACGTTCACCCCGCGCTGATCCCCAGCTTCTGCGGCAAGGGCTTTTACGGACTGCACGTTCACGAAGCCGCGCTTGCAAAGGGCGTGAAGGTCTCGGGCGCGACGGTGCATTTCGTTACCGAGGAATGCGACGGCGGACCCATAATCTTGCAGGACACCGTGCAGGTGCAAAACGATGATACTCCCGAAACGCTCCAGCGGCGCATTATGGAGAACGTCGAGTGGAAGATCCTGCCGCGGGCGGTCGCGCTTTTCTGCGAGGACAGGATAACCGTTAAGGACGGCAGGGCTTACGTTGACCTGTGACGGAGGTTCAGCCGAATGAGACAGCTTTTTATCAGCATGGAGGTCTCAAACGCGGCGGGCGGAATACTTTTTCCGATATTGAAAGATATACGTCAAAAGATAGACGGGAATAACTTCGACCTCTCGCCCTACTCGACCGATATAACCGATGTCGGCATTATAATAAACTGCTTTGATGAAAATTCTCTTGCGGCAGGCTGGGGCAAGCCGCGCCGACTGGTAAGATATAACGAACACCGTGCCGATATACGTCTGCCGATGCCGTACAGGGAGCTTATCGAAGCGGACAAGCACACACGCTATCTCATGACGGTAAAGAATATCGCCGAGTCGATAGCGGCGATAGGTGAGCGCTGCCGCAAAAGCAAACGCGCAAAATTCGACAGCGAGGGAATGGCGGCGTTCATTCTTGATAAGCTCGGCATTTCCCCGGAAGAGCTTGACGGCGTTCACGGGGTCATGTCCGACGAGGAATATAACGCATTTATGGAAAAATACCGATCATAATACAAGGAGTATAATAATGACCCGTGAGGAATTTACAGAACGCTGTTTCCCTGTCGAAGTCGAGCATATTTATGAAAATGACGGCTTTTTTGACGCGGTGCTTTGGGTCAATAACGACCTGTTTTGGTATGTGAGATTCGTTTTTCAGTATGCTGACGGTATGTTCACGCGGGACATATACGCGCTTATCAATTCCAATCAGAATCTGATCGAAAAACCCGCCAAAGCCGACAAAACCGACATAGACATCGAAGCGTTCCTGCGGGGCGAGATTTCCGAACCGGAGATCCCGGAAGGAACAATAAATATAGATTTCAACGAGCTGTGCGTTTCGGCGTGCGATGTTGCAGAAGCATTGCAGGAGCTTGATCTGGACAGCTTGTTCGGAAATGAAGATATAAGGAGGTAAAGACACATGAAAACACTTGACATTTACGAGGAACTGAAAGGCAACAGCTATCCCGGCAGAGGTATCATCATCGGCAAGAGCGCCGACGGCAAAAGCGCCGTGACCGCCTACTTTATTATGGGGCGCAGCGTGAACAGCCGCAACCGCGTGTTCACCGAGACCGCCGACGGCATCAAGACCGAAGCCGCCGACCCCTCGAAGCTCTCCGACCCGCATCTTATCATCTATTCGCCGGTGAGGAAGCTCGGCAACAAGACGATCGTTACCAACGGCGACCAGACCGACACAATTTACGAGCTTATGGACAAGCAGCAGACCTTCGAGCAGTCCCTTCGCACCCGCGAATACGAGGACGACGCGCCCAACTACACCCCCCGCATTTCGGGAATCATGCACATCGAAAACCGTCTTAGCGCTGACGCGCACGACAACACCTATAACTATGCCATGTCGATACTGAAATCCGCCGACGGCGACCCCTCGTGCGTTGAGCGCTTCACATTTACCTACTCGAACCCTGTGGCGGGCTTCGGTCATTTCATTCACACCTACATGGGCGACGGCAATCCCCTGCCCTCGTTCGAAGGCGAGCCGAAAAAAATTTCCGTTCCGAACGACATTGACGAGTTCACCGACGGTCTATGGAACGCCCTCAACGAGGATAACAAGGTATCGCTGTTTGTAAGGTTTATTGACATCGCTACCGGCGAGGAAAAGACTAAGGTGGTCAATAAATTTAATAAGGTGTAATGGAACACCACAGAAAACACCCGCGCTTAAAGGAATATGATTATTCCAAAGCAGGCTATTACTATGTAACTATCTGCACACAAAACGCATTAGAAATCCTATCTGAAATAATATTTGATTCTTTGCAATACGATGTAGGGCGGGGGCTTGCTCCCGCCCTATACCGGACGAGATTAACGGAAATAGGAATAACCGCATTTGAACAATTAAAAGAATTGGAAAATCGCTATCCGTTTATTTCAATTGATAGATGTGTGATAATGCCAAATCATATCCACATGATAATAATATTATTCGACGAAGGCGGACGGGCGGGAGCAAGCCCCCGCCCTACATTGTGCGATATAATATGTACATATAAATCAATGACAACATTGATTTGCAACAAACGTGATAACGTAAAGGGTCGCAAGATTTTTCAAACGTCATTTTACGAACACATCATAAGAAACGAAAACGCATACAACGATATTTGCCGCTATATTTACGAAAATCCGATGAAATGGTATCACGAACATAATACACAGGAGAATTAACATCATGCCGAACGAAAATGTAAAAATATTCACCGACGACGATCAAATATCCGTCTGCTTTTACATTGAAAATCCGGAAATAATGGATATTGGCGAACAGCTTTCCGAGATAGACGAAAACGCTTACATGAACGGCTATAACTGGGAGGCGGTGTTAAATTGCTATATCGAAAACAACGCGCCCGAGCTTCTTGACACATTCGAGACCGACAGCGAGGCGGGCTTATATGCGGCGTATTTCGAAAACACCGGCGAGGGCAAAACGAACGCCGAAACGCTCGCCGAAATAATTACTTCGCTGACAGAGGACACCGAAAAGCTGTTTGATTTTGTCAGGGAATACGGCGGCGAGATCGAATGGGACTGACCGCCGGGAGAAAATTTGTCAATTATTATTGCCTGTATCTGTCCGATGATTTCATATTGGGCATAACGGACGGCGGGCAGTACGTTTATTCACAGCGCATCGGTTCGACTGACCATGAAGAATTGTACGAATTGACGCATGATGAATATTTGGCATTCATTGAAGCCGACCAGGCAGGAGACACCGAAAGGCTAAAGCAGATGTGCGGCGGAATTTATCTAAAGCCGTCCATAGCGTTCGGAATGTCAGCGACCGAGCCGTTACCCGTATGCCTGCCGAGATACGGCAGCAGCAAACGCGATGAATACATTAATTTCATAACCGCAAACATTATCAAGTCGGCAAAGCTGACAAGCAGTACAATAATATTACACACAACAGCCGACAAGAAAAAGCAATTTGAAAAAATCAATCTGACCTGACCCAAAAAATAAGTTTAGGGAAAGGGGTCTGGGGGAAACCGCTTTTTAAAGCGGTTTCCCCCAGCGGGAGCGCGAGGGCGGAGTCCTCGCATAAGCATAAGAAGGAGGAATAATACCATGTCAAACGAAATGCTGTTAAAATACGGGTGCAACCCGAATCAGAAGCCGTCGAGAGTTTTTATGGAGGACGGCTCCGACCTGCCTATAACCGTGCTGAACGGCAAGCCGGGATATATCAACCTGCTCGACGCTTTCAACGGCTGGCAGCTCGTGCGCGAGCTTAAAAAGATAACGGGACTTCCCGCCGCTACGTCGTTCAAGCACGTTTCGCCTGCGGGCGCGGCTGTCGGCAAACCGATGTCCGACACCTTAAAGAAAATCTACTGGGTGGACGACCTCGGCGAGCTTTCGCCCCTTGCCTGCGCTTACGCAAGAGCAAGAGGCGCTGACAGAATGTCCAGCTACGGCGATTTTATCGCGCTTTCGGACGTTTGCGACGTTCCCACCGCGAAAATTATCCAGCGCGAGGTATCGGACGGAATCATCGCTCCCGGCTACACCGACGAGGCGCTTGAAATACTCAAATCAAAGCGCAAGGGTACCTACAATATCATTCAGATAGACGAGAATTACACCCCGAATCCCGTGGAGCGCAAGCAGGTGTTCGGCGTGACCTTCGAACAGGGCAGACAGGAGCTTCTTATCGACAACGATATGCTCGCAAACGTCGTTACCGAAAACAAGGACATTCCCGATGATAAGAAGATCGACCTGCTTATCTCGCTCATCACACTGAAATACACGCAGTCGAACTCGGTTTGCTACGTCAAGGACGGACAGGCTATCGGCATCGGCGCGGGTCAGCAGTCGAGGATTCACTGCACACGCCTTGCGGGTCAGAAAGCCGACAACTGGTGGCTCCGTCAGTCGCCGCAGGTAATGGGCTTGCAGTTCAGGGACGACATTCGCCGCGCCGACCGCGACAACGCCATTGATGTTTATATCGGCGATGAATACGAGGACGTTCTCGCCGAGGGTACATGGCAGAACATCTTCAAGGTAAAGCCCTCCGTATTCACCCGCGAGGAAAAGAAAGAATGGCTCGCTAAGAACACCGACGTGGCTTTAGGCTCCGACGCATTCTTCCCCTTCGGCGACAACATCGAACGCGCCTACAAGTCGGGCGTTAAGTACATCGCCGAACCGGGCGGCTCTATCCGCGACGACAACGTTATCGAGACCTGCAACAAGTACGGAATGGCTATGGCGTTCACGGGGATAAGACTGTTCCACCACTAATATTATAAGAAAGACAGATAATTAATGAACACTAAAAAGATCGCGGCGGTGATCGCCGTTTCACTGTGTCTTGTTTCCTGCGGAGGTGGAAAAGATTTGAATACTAACGAAAAAACGAATGCGGAGACCGAAGATCAAACCACCGTCTCCGCAGGAGAAACTGCGGCTGAAAAAAATACCCCCGCCGCAAAAAAAGGCACGGGGTACAGCTTTACCGTTGATGAAGCAAAGTGGAAGCTCATGAAGGAAAATGTCGGCAGCAGCTCTGCGGACGGCGGCGACAATATTTTCACCTACCACAATGAGTATGAGTTTCAATACATCGGCGACAGCTCCGCGAACGGCAGCAAATGTATTTTCAGCGTGCTTGTTATCGACATAAACGAGGACGTACTGAATCAGTCGGCACAGGGTACCGACGAGGACATTGACACCGCCATGACAGAGGGTATTTTCGATATAGGCAGAGCGATCGCAAGCTCGACCGTTGATTTCCAAAGCGGCGACGTTATGCTCGAAGACGGCGAAACGACCTTCTGCGGGCGCAAGGCTTACAAGTTCAAATACACGACCAAAGCGGACAAAGTGACGATGACTGTCTCAAATTTCATGGCGTATAACAACCGTAAGCTGCTGCTTTTCACCACCTACGGCTTCACCGGCAACGATAATTACACAGCGGAGACCGACGCAGTGCGCGACAGCTTTAAATTCGAATGACCGAAAGGAATGTCTATGATAAAACATAAATTGCTCTCCCTTTCGGCTATGCTTATGACGGCGCTATGTATAGTATCATGCGGCGGCAGCGGTGCAGATGAATCAAAAGCAAGCACAGCGGCAGAGACATCAGCGAACGCGGAAACTGCCGCCGCCACGCAGGAAAGCACTACGACCGCCACTCAGCCGCCCGTGACAGTGACCGAAACCGAAACAACGACGGAAACAACTGTCACAACTACTGCCGCAGTCACGACCGAAGAGACCACGACCACCACCGCCGCAGAAGCAGTCTCCGAAACGACAACGACAGAGACCGCTCCCGATGACAGCGCCGTTCCCGAAGGAATAACGACGGTATGCGGAAACGGTTACAGCGTAGATATTGACGAATCAATATGGGTACCCGAGGATAACAAAAATTTCGACTTTGCTTATAAAATAATAAGGGAAGATTCCCGTGCCGCAATCAGTTTACTTATAGAAGAACATGAAAAGATCAACGAATTGAACATCGGCGAGCTGGGAAAAATCTTTGAAAATAATTTTAAAGAAAAAAAAGAAAACAGTGATGTTACCGTACTTGATTCAAATATAGAAGAAACCGAGATCGACGGACACAGCGCTTTCAAAATAACGCTCCGTCGTATCAAAGATGACGATGAAACTAACGTGATGAAAGCGGTATTGATCGGGATCCCCATAGACAATAAGCTCTATTTGTTAAACTACGCCATTGCACCTGAAGAGATCAATGAAAATGAATTTGGGATAAATGAAATCATTGACAGCTTTAAATTCAAATAACCGAAAGGAATGAAAAATATGAACATACTCGTAATAGGCGGCGGCGGCAGAGAACACGCCATTATAATGAAGCTCGCCGAATCCCCCCGCGTGGAAAAGATATGGTGTACCCCCGGCAACGGCGGTATATCGAAGTACGCCGAGTGTTTTGACGTTGGCGCTACCGACATTGACGGCGTGGTGACTCTTGCAGAAAAGCTCTCTCCCGACATGGTGGTAGTAGCCCCCGACGACCCTCTCGTTATGGGTATGGCGGACGCTCTGCGGGCTAAGGGCTTCAAGGTGTTCGGACCCAACGCCAACGCCGCGATAATCGAAGGCTCTAAGGTCTTTTCAAAGGAGCTTATGAAAAAATACAATATCCCGACGGCGGCTTACGAGGTATTCACCGACAGCGAAAGCGCGATAAAATACATCAAAGAGCAGAACACCTATCCGACCGTTATCAAGGCGGACGGTCTGGCGCTCGGCAAGGGCGTAATACTCGCGCAGAACGAGGAAGAAGCCGTTCAGGCGGTGCATGAGATGATCGACGAGCTGAAATTCGGCAAATCGAGCGCCCGAATCGTTATCGAGGAATATCTGACAGGACCCGAGGTATCGGTGCTTTCCTTCACCGACGGCGAAACAATAGTTCCTATGGTCTCCTCAATGGATCACAAACGCGCTCTTGACGGCGACGAGGGGCTTAACACAGGCGGCATGGGTACGGTCTCGCCGAATCCCTGCTACACCGACACGCTCGCTAAGGAGTGCATGGAGAAGATCTTCCTGCCGACCATGAATGCCATGAACGCAGAAGGCAGGACGTTCGAGGGCTGTCTGTACTTCGGGCTGATGATGACCCCGAAGGGTCCGAAGGTCATCGAGTATAACTGCCGTTTCGGCGACCCCGAAACACAGGTAGTTCTCCCGATGCTTGAAGGCGACCTCTGCGATATTTTCGAGGCGGTTTGCGACCACAAGCTCAAAAACGCTAACATTAAATGGAAGAGCGGTTCGTGCGCGTGCGTTGTTATGGCTTCGGGCGGGTATCCTCTCAGCTATCCGAAGGGACTGGAGATCAGCGGTCTTGACGAAAAGGGTCAGGTTGACGGCGCGTTCGTTTATCATGCGGGAACTAAGCTCTCGGACGGAAAATTCCTCACGAACGGCGGCAGAGTGCTGGGCGTTACCTGCACGGCGCTCACGCTGGAGGAAGCGCTCCGCCGCGCTTATGAAGCTGTCGGCAAGATAAGCTGGGAGGGTGCGCATTTCCGCCGCGACATCGGACAGCGGGCGCTGAAAGCGCAGACCGACCCGTTAGCGCTCGATTATAAGGACGACATGGAGGACTATATCGAATCCAACGGGGTCTATTTAAGACAGTAAGCTATCCCCTCCCCCGCAGATACACGCGGGGGAGATTTTTTAAGGAAAATGCAAAGTGAGGACAAACCAAAAGTCTTAGGAAAGGGGGTCTGGGGGAATAACCCTTCTTCAGAAGGGTTTTCCCCCAGAGACTGAGCGGTTCAAGTATTAAATCGGAGAAAGAAAGCCGGACGGTTCAAAAATAGAATCGGCAATTTCAAGAAAAGCTAACAAAAACAAGCAAAATGATAATTCAGCAGAATTGAGCGGAAACAAATAAATTGCCGATTTTATATTTGCGAAAGAGCGAAGCGATTTTCGCAAATGAAAAGCGCGAAGTAGGAAATATCATCACGGCGGGGATAATTCACGGGCGAGCAATGCGCACCCCTACATAATCAAAGACAAATAAGTATAAAGGACAATCAGCTATGGAAGATATAAATCTTAACGACGTAGAAGAACAGCTCTATCAGACGTTCAAAAAAACGCTGACGGAATTTGCCAAGACCGAAGCAAACAAGGACGTTTACGCGATAGTTTTCGACTGCGAGGTCGCCGATCAGTATGTTTATCCCAGATACGCCAGCGAAAGCGATTACGAAAAATTGCTTGCGGATTATGAAAGGTATGCCCATATGTACGAGCCTTACGGCTTAAAGGGGCTTTTCGGCTACAAATACAGCTCGATAGGCGATTTTAACTATATCGAATGCGACGCTGCCAACGACATTTTAGATCAATTCCGCGATTGGTACGACAGAGTTCAGCGTTACGAGATCGATGTTTTCGAGGACGAAAACGCCGAAAGACCCGACGTTGCCTTTGAATACAAGGGCAAAACGCTGAAATGCGATACGCCCGTAAAGGAACTGCTGGAATGCGAAAACCGTCTTTCCGAAAAGCTGTTCAGCCTTTTCGAGGACATTATCGTGAACTGTATCGAGCGCCTTAAAGCCGACGACCTCGGGCTTGACAAGACGGCGGATTTCATCATGTTCATGTGCGACCACGACGAGAGCAACGAAGATTTCGCCGAAGGTGTCAGCCGAACCGTTGACAAGGAATTGTTCGAACGGCTGACCGACTATTCGGACTTATCATAACAAGAAATATGAAAGGAGCGCGGGCGGCGCTATGACGGAGCATAACAGCAAACAAAATGCTTATTATATAATATATCTTATTCGGTGTCTGCTGAACGGCAGACAGCCCTCTGAGGAAAGGCTCGGCAGAATTGATCTGCAAGAGCTTTACGAGACTGCCGCCGCTCACAGCGTATCGGCGGTCACGGCGCAGGCATTGCACAAAGCCGGGATTTCCGACCCGCATTTCGAGAAAGCCCGCAGCACCGCGCTTTACCGCAGCATTCTATACGGCGCAGAGCGGTCGGCGATACTGGACGAGCTTGAACGGCGCGGGATATGGTATCTGCCGCTAAAGGGGCTTGACTTAGCCGCGCTCTACCCGAAGGACTATCTGCGGGAGATGCTCGACAACGATATTCTTATCGACCCCGAAAGGCGCGGGGAAGTCCGCGAGGTCATGGAAGGTCTCGGCTTTACCGCCGGAAAATACGGCGAGATATACCACGACACCTACTCAAAGCCGCCCGTGCTTTGCTTTGAGATGCACACGCGGCTTTTCGACGAATTTGCTCCCGGCAGGCTCGGCAGCTATTACAGCGCGGAAAAGATAAGCCGCATGGTGAAGGGCGTGGGCTGCCGCCGCCGTCTTACCGACGAGGATTTCTATATCTACATCACGGCGCACGAGTGGGAGCATTTCACGGCGGGCGGCGCGGGTCTGCGGGCGCTTATCGACTGTTATCTTTTCGACCGCGCAAAGGGCGATACCCTCGACCGCGAGTATATCCGCCGCGAGCTGAAAAAAATGGGTATCGACGATTTCGAGCGCACCCGCCGCAGCGTGGCGGAGAAGATTTTCACGCCGGATCGCGGCACAACGCTCACACCCGACGAACGCCGCCTGCTTGACAAATACCTCGCCGCCGTCAGCACCTGCGGCACCTACAATGACAGGGTGAAAAGCGACATCGAGCAAAGCTCGCGGCTGCGGTATGTACTGCGGCAGATGTTCCCGCCTGTGGGACACATTGAGCGGTCTGTATGGTTCGTGAAAAAATGCCCCGCGCTGTATCCTGTCGGCGTGGTCTATCGCTGGGTGAGGGCGTTGTTTTTCCGCCGCGACCTGCTGAAAGTCAATGTTGAGAATCTTACAAAAAAATAGATACGCATACAGCCGCAGGGTCAAAACCGCCGTGTTTTTTCATAACGACGATACGATTAATGACGCTGATAACATCAATGTCGTTTTTCTCCTGATGTTATCAGCAGCATTTATTAAATTATTTTGTCTGAGGATTTCAATTTAATGTTGCTATTTTAATCAAAACGCTTGACAAGCCGAAAATATTGTGCTATAATAATACAGTCAAATAACTAATCTGCCGCTGTCAGCGGCAAAAGGAGTATTATTATGAAACACTTATCTCTTGAACTGCTTGCCGGGACTGTTACTGCAAAGCGCAAATCGCTTAAACTGTCTCAGGCGGCTCTTGCCGAAAAGACAGGTATCAACCGCGCCGTTATCTCGCGGCTCGAAATGCGCGATTACAGCCCGTCGGTAGATCAGCTGCTCGCGCTTGCCGAAGCGCTCGATTTCCGCCCGTCGGACGTTATCACCGACAACGAGACCGAGACCGCTCCCGTGGAACGCAAAAAGATCGCCGTTGCGGGAACCGGCTATGTCGGACTTTCGCTTGCGGTGCTGCTTTCCCAGCATAACGACGTTACCGCCGTTGACATCGTTCCCGAAAAGGTGGAAAAGCTCAACAACCGCATCAGCCCCATTCAGGACGATTATATCGAAAAATATCTCGCCGAGTACGACGAGCGCGGGCTTTCGCTCACCGCCACCACCGACGGAGAATCCGCATACAAAAACGCCGATTATATCATAGTCGCCGCCCCGACCAATTACGACCCCAAGACCAATTTCTTTGACTGCTCCGCCGTTGAAGCCGTGCTGACGCTCATTAAATCGGTAACGGCTGACAGCGACAAAAAGCCGACTATCGTTATCAAGTCAACTATCCCCGTCGGCTACACAGCGCAGGTGCGCGAGAAAATGGGTATGGACAACATCATTTTCAGCCCCGAATTTCTGCGTGAATCAAAGGCGCTTTACGATAATCTGTACCCCAGCCGCATAATCGTCGGGTCGGACGAGAAAAACGCCGAAGCCGCACAGACCTTCGCGGCGATGCTCAGACAGGGCGCTGTCAAGACCGATATTCCGCTGCTTTTCATGCCGACCACCGAAGCCGAAGCGACTAAGCTGTTCGTTAATACCTACTTAGCGCTGCGCGTTTCGTACTTCAACGAGCTTGACACCTACGCGGAGGTCAAGTCGCTCAACACAGGCTCGATAATCAAGGGCGTTTGCCTTGACCCCCGCGTGGGCGATTATTACAATAACCCGTCCTTCGGCTACGGCGGCTACTGTCTGCCGAAGGATACCAAGCAGCTGCTCGCCAACTACGCGAACGTGCCGCAGAACATGATGTCCGCTATCGTTGAATCGAACCGCACGAGAAAGGACTTCATCGCCGAGCGCG
Source organism: uncultured Ruminococcus sp. (assembly GCA_902776945.1). Taxonomy (GTDB): domain Bacteria; phylum Bacillota; class Clostridia; order Oscillospirales; family Ruminococcaceae; genus YE71. The sequence continues at coordinate 22,230 of CACYSH010000013.1, read as the reverse complement.
TGCTGGAGATCGCCGGAACTTACACCGCGTCCTCAAAGTACAATGCGGCGCAGGAGAAAAAGCAGAAGGAAGTTGTAGTAGGCGTTTACCGTCTGACAATGAAATCCAATTCAGATAATTTCCGTCAGTCCTCGATACAGGGCGTAATGAAGCGCATCAAGGCAAAGGGCGCGACAGTAGTAATATATGAACCTACCTTAGAGGACGGCTCCACATTCTTTGGCTCGGTCGTTGTGAACGATCTTAATAAGTTCAAGAAGATGTGCGGCTGCATTATCGCCAACCGCTACGACAGCGTGCTTGACGACGTTGAGGAAAAAGTTTACACCCGCGACCTGTTCAGGAGGGATTGATAAATGTCAAAAACTGCAATCGACCTTAACGGAAAGACCATACTCGTGACAGGCTCGCCGGGATTTATCGGCGCGAATTTAGTGCTGCGGCTGCTCAAGGAAATGAACGGCGGCACGGTGGTAAGCCTTGACAACATGAACGATTACTACGACCCCGCGCTGAAAGAATACCGTCTTTCGCTTATCGAAAAGGCGGCGGAAAGCAGCGCCGTGCGGCACGTTTTCGTCAAGGGAACTATCGCCGACAAAGCGCTTATTGACGGGCTTTTCAGCGAGTACCGCTTTGACGTTGTGGTAAATCTTGCGGCACAGGCGGGCGTGAGGTATTCAATCGACCACCCCGATGTTTATATCGAAAGCAACATAATCGGCTTTTACAATATCCTTGAAGCCTGCCGTAATTTTCCTGTCAGCCACCTTGTTTACGCTTCAAGCTCGTCGGTTTACGGCGGCAACAAGAAGGTGCCGTTTTCGGTTGACGACAAGGTTGACAATCCCGTTTCGCTCTATGCGGCGACCAAAAAATCAAACGAACTGCTGGCGCACAGCTATTCGAAGCTCTACGACATACCCTCGACGGGACTTAGGTTCTTTACGGTCTACGGTCCCGCCGGAAGACCCGATATGTTCTATTTTTCGGCGACTAACAAGCTCGCTGCCAATGAGAATATAAAAATATTCAACTACGGAAACTGCAAGCGCGACTTTACCTACATTGACGACATTGTTGAGGGCGTTTACCGCGTTATGCATGGAGCGCCGTCAAGGGCGGTCGGCGAGGACGGACTGCCTGTGCCGCCGTATGCGGTGTACAATATCGGCGGGGGGCAGCCGGAAAATCTGCTTGACTACATCAGCACCTTGCAGGAGGAGCTTGTCCGTGCGGAGGTTCTGCCGGAGGATTATGATTTTGAAGCGCACAGGGAGCTTGTGGGAATGCAGCCCGGTGATGTTCCTGTGACGTATGCCGATTCGGCGGCACTTGAAAGGGATTACGGATTTACGCCGCGAATAGGTATTCGTGAGGGACTGCGTGCATTTGCCGAATGGTACGCAAGGTATTACAAAGAAAATAAAAGATAATAAAAGATATTTTGAAACGCAAAGTGAGGGCAAACCAAAAGTCTTAGGAAGGGGGTGGCACGAACAAGTTCGTGCAGGGGATAACCCTTCTTCAGAAGGGTTTCCCCCAGAAACTGAGCGGTTCAAGTATTGTGAGAAACAGCAAGAATTTAATCGGTTCAAAAATAAAATCGGCAATTTCAAGAGAAAGCCCACAAAAAAGCAGAAGTGATAAAATCAGCAGAGCGTAACGGAAACAAGTAAATTGCCGATTTTATATTTGCGAAAGAGCGCAGCGATTTTCGCAAATAATTTGCGCTAATGTTCCGAAACCGCGATAGTGGGGCAGAATTGCGCAGTCAAGCGGCGGTGTAGCAAGCCCCCGCCCCACACCCATAAACAGTGCAAAAATAAAAATCCGGCTGATGCGATAAAAACGTGTCAGCCGGATTTTTTCCGCAAAAACAAATGGTCAGGCAATCATAGTGACAAGTCGGGCAAGCCCCGACCCTACAAAATATTGTAGGTCAATAAGGTTATTGGACAAGTCTATTTTCTGCGCCTGTCCTTATCGGGATTCTCGCGGTAATATCTTTCCTTATCGGAATACATTCTGCTGTCGGCAGTCTGCATTGCGCGGCAAATATCATATTCTCCCGAAAGCCATACCGTGCCTACCGCAAAGCTAACGTCCTCCGTAGTCCCTGCAAAAGCGCGAAGCTGCGCCGTCATGCGTTCAAGCTCTTCTTCCGTAACGCCCGGACAAAAGATAACAAACTCGTCGCCGCCCGCACGGTATATCTCCTGATCTCCGTAGGCGAGCTTCAAAAGCGTTGCCGCCCTCATAAGCAGCTTGTCGCCCGCCGCGTGACCTTCGGTGTCGTTGACTGTTTTCAGCCCGTTAAGATCGGCAAAGGCTACACCCATTGTTTCGGGAAGAGATTCGTTCCCCGCGAGAATAGCGTCAACGCGCTCGTTCATCAGATTGCGGCTGCCTACCTGCGTAAGCTCATCAATTTCGCTGCGTATTCTAAGCTGCGACATAAGCTGATGATTGGCGACCGCCGCGCCTATCAGAAACGTTGTCAGTTCAAGCGTTTCCTTGATGTGCAGTATCTTCGACTTATCGAAATTTGCAGCCCAGATGAACCCGACCAGATTCTGATTATAGCACACCGCATACAGCACAAGTCTGTTGATCTTAAACTCCACAAGCGACCTGTACCAGTCGGGGTCGCGCTCCTTCAATACGTCAAGCTCCTCCAGCATAAGGCAGTCGCTCCTGTCAAGATCCTTTTCCCACGCCAGCGCGACTTCGTAGGGGGTACGCCCCATAGACTTCGCTATATTCGCAAGCATCTCGGTCTGCACACCATATTCATTGATAAACGAGCATTTCTGCGCGTTTTTGTCAACGGTGATAAGTGAGCAGAGATCGGAACCGCACACCTTTCTCAGCTCGCCGACAGTCTCGGTCATCGCCTTGTTAAAATCCTGCGTTTCGTGCAGCTTGATACTGATATTTATAACGGCGGCGGAGGTCTCGGCGGAACGGCGCGACATCGCGTCGGAGTTTACCTCCTTCGAATTAGTGACAACATACAGCACATAAGCGGTTCGGGGCTGATCGGGTGGGATCGGCTGCAACGGCTGACCTTCGGGGTAAAGCGGCAGATAAAAGCCTTTGAGCCAGTAGCCGTGCGCGTTCACATAGGAATAAAGCGGCTCGCCTGTGCTGCCGCATTTGTAGCAGAAAGCCTCGAAATTCAGATCGGTAAAGTAGGTGCGCCAAGGTATGCCGGGATAGAATTTCGGACGTTCCGGATTACGCGACAGAATAGCGGCGTTTTTTTTGTTCACCGCCATAAGCAGTATTTCTCCGAAGCTGCCGTCGGGCCTGATCTCGAACGAGTAAACGCTGCCCATACCGGTCATATAATCTATTAAAGACTGAAAATCCATAAAAGCTCACTCCTTGCTTTTGGTAACAGATTTGTCCCATTAAAAAGTCTGTTATAGTATTATACCATATTTTTAAATAGATTTCAAGGATTTTTGAGCAGATTTAATACAATTTTTTTGAGTTTTTGTCTTGAAAAAGAGACTCCGCCGAGTTACGGAGGTATCCTTTCTTTGTCACAAGGTATGAAAAACCGATTCGGTTGACATTTATTCCGTGGCGATGTATAATCAATGTACAGAGAATTAACACGGAGGTGCAAAGCTATGAACATACTTATGATAAATCTGCCCTTTTCGGGTCACACGAACCCCACTCTCCCGCTGACACGCGAACTTATCAAACGCGGTCACAACGTCACCTACATAAACGCCGAAATGTTCCGCCAAAAAATCGAGGAAACAGGCGCAAAATTCGTCCCCTACATAAATTTCCCTGCCGAGCCGACCGACCGTGAGCTGAAAAAACTCTGCTTCCCCGCCGCCTTCGATACCGCAATGTCGCTCGAACAAAGGTACGACCTGCTTATCTACGAAATGTTCTTCTACCCCGGAATAGAGATCGCACGGCGAATGGGCATTCCCTGCGTGCGGCAGTTCTCGCAGCCCGCATGGTCGGAAAAAACATGGCAGTCTGCCCCCGCGATGTTCAAAATCTCGGCATTCCTGATAGACCGGCAAATGCCGCCGAAGGAGGACGCACGCCGCATGGGGCTTGAAAAACCCTGTCTGCACGACGGGATAATCGGCAGCAAGCCCGAACTGAATATCGTCTATCTGCCGAAGCAGTTCCAGGGACACCGCGACTCGTTCGATGACAGTTATATTTTCGTTCTGCCCGAACCTGCCATGACGAAAAGCGATATTGTCATTCCCTACGAAAAAATGACCCGCCCGATAGTCTATATCTCGCTCGGCAGCATAATCAGCAACAAGGGATTCTGCAAGGAGTGCATAAAGGCATTCGGCGGCGGCACGAACAAAGCTCATGCGCCGTTTTCGGTGATACTGAACACGGGCAAGGTAAAGCCCGAAACGCTTGGCAAGATACCCGAAAATATCTATGCCTATCCGTTCGTGCCGCAGATAGAGGTGCTTTCCCACACGGACGTTTTCCTCACGCACTGCGGCATGAACAGCATAAACGAGGCGCTCTGCTTTGGCGTGCCGATGGTGGCGATGCCGTTCATGAACGACCAGATAACGAACGCCGTGCGCATAACGCGGCTTGGGCTTGGCAAGAGGGTTCGTTCGTTCCCGAGCAGGGGTGCGGAGCTTTACCGCACCGTCTGCGAGGTATGGGAGGACAAGAGCTTCAAAGAGCGAACCGAAAAAATGCGCCGTCTGATAAAGCGCCAGCCTACCTGGGATGAGATCATCACAAGGATAGAAAAGCTCGCGGAAAAAGCGGGAAACCGCAATTTTTGATATTTTTTGTCCACAAAAAAACTATTGACAAAAAAGACAAAGTATAGTATAATAAATTTCTGCACACCCGAAGCCGGACAAACGCACGTTCGGCAGTAGACAACAAAAAATAGTATGAGGAAAGGAAAATGGAACAGACAGAAACAACAACATTGACAAAAAACAAGTATTTCGGAACGCGGAAATTCTACGGCGGAGCGCTTTCGCTTGCCGTGCCGATAATGCTCCAGCAGCTTATACAAAGCATGGTCTCGCTTATCGACAATTTCATGGTGTCGGGGCTTGGCGACATCTCCATGTCGGGCGTAAACGTCGCGGGACAGGTGATGTTCATATTTATGGTATACCTTAACGCGATATGTATGGCGGGCGGCATTTTCCTGACCCAGTTCTTCGGCGCTAAGGACACCGACGGCATGAAACAGACGTTCCTGTTCAAGCTCATAATGGGGCTTGCGGCTTTGGTGCCGTACCTGCTTACCTGCGCGGTGTTTCCGCGGCAGGTGCTTTCGCTTATGCTTATCGGCAACACCGAAGCGGAGGCGATACTTGACGAGGCGGTAAAATACATCAACATAACGGCGCTGCTCGGTCTGCCGCAGATAGTTTCGTTCTGCATTGCAAGCTCGCTAAGGGACATGGGCAAAGTAAAAACGCCGCTGTATGTATCAATTGCGGCGACCGCCACGAACACGCTTTTCAACTGGCTGCTGATATTCGGAAATTTGGGCTTTCCGAAAATGGGCGTAAGGGGCGCAGCGGCGGCTACCGTCATCGCCCGCACCCTTGAATTTGTGATATTTATGGTAATCTATGTGCGCAAAAAGCCGCAGTTTGCCGTAAAATTCACCGAGATACTCAAGCTCGACGGCAAGCTATTCCGCAAGATACTCAAAAAAGGCTTTCTTGTGCTTTTCTGCGAAATGGTATGGGTGCTTTCGGAGACTGTAACAACCGCTATCTATAACGGCAGGGGCGGCGCGGACGTAGTATCGGGCATGGCTTCGAGCTTTGCGATAGCCAACCTGTTCTTTGTGGCATTTGGCGGGATCTACTCGTCAACGGGGGTCATTCTCGGGAAAACACTGGGCGAAGGCAAGCTCGAAAAGGCGCGTCAGCAGAAAAACTGGCTGCTGTCGGGGTCGGCGGTGTTCGGGGTTATAATGATGTTATTCGGCTTTGTCACAACTCTCGTTATCCCTTTGGTATTCGGCAAACTCAGCGAAAGCGCTGTTGAGATATGCCGCAGTATGGTTATAATGATGTCGTTTTTCATGCCGATATGGGTATACATGAATGCGCAGATAGCCGTCGGCAGAGCGGGCGGCGATACGGCGATGGGCGCTTATACGGATTCGGTCATAACTATCTTTATAATGATGCCGATGCTTTTTGCACTGGGTTTTCTGACGAATATCGGACCTGTTGCCATGTATTTTTATATCAAGCTGCTTGATATAATCAAGATAGTGGTATTCCATATTTGGCTGAAAAAGGAGCGCTGGCTGAAAAATCTTACCACGAGGGAAGCATAGGGCTAATCCAAACATACAAAAGCCGCAAAACAAGGGCAAAAATGGGGTCAAGGGGGCTCTGCCCCCTTGCGGGGGTTCTTAGGGGGCAGCGCCCCCTAAGCGGGGTATGGGGCAGCGCCCCATATGCGCCGCAGGCGCATAAAACGCAAAGCCGACAAATCAGCAAAAGCCTAAAAATACGCAGAGGTGATCGGTCAAAATTAAAATCGGCAATTTAAAGAAAAGCCCACAAAAACAAGCAAATTGAATAAATCTGCAAACCGTGACGGAAACAAGTAAATTGCCGATTTTAATTTGCGAAAGAGCGGAGCGATTTTCGCAAATGACTTACGCTAATGTAGGAAATATCATAACGGAGAGGAATAGCGCGGGCGCACACACAGGTGCGCCCCTACAAATTTCATTGCAAGCCGGAAAAATTTGTACGGACAATGATTTATAACAGCAGATACCCGAGCGCCAGCAGCAGCTTCATATCCGCGTCGTTTTTATACAAAACATAGATAAGCAAGCCGATAAGCGCTTTTTCCTCATCGAGCTTTATTCCCGCAAGGTCAAGGAGCGGCGGTGGGGGCTTCGGCGGCGCGGGCGGAGGAGGAGGCTCCTGCTCCGGCACGGGAGGGGGCGGCGGCTGACCGATGTAGCTCTGTGAACGCTTTTGCATCTCGCGCACACGGCGCACGGCTTCTTCCTGCATTGTTTTCATGTCATCGGTGTTGTCAGGCACGGCGCAGACCTCCTTTTTTGTTGATTTATTATATATTATTCGGAATATTCATTCGCTAAATAGGCTTATGTGACGATTTTATTCTAATTTGCAGATTTCCTATTGACAAAATAGGATAAGTATGATATACTAACATCACAGTCAATTCATAGTAAACCGATATGAAAGGAGCAAGGGCTTATGACAACTGTTCAGGTGACAGCGGTAAAAAGCCTGCACGGGCGAATGTGCCGCTGTTGAATTTTAAAGACTTGCTTACGGAGAAAAATAATAAAGATAATTTGATATACGAAAGGAAAGATCGCCATGAGTGAATATAAATTTGAAACATTACAGCTGCACGCGGGTCAGGAGACCCCCGACCCCGTTACCGACGCACGCGCTGTTCCGATATATCTTACCTCGTCTTACGTTTTCCACAACTCGCAGCACGCCGCTGACCGCTTTGGTCTGCGCGATGCGGGCAACATTTACGGAAGACTGACCAACCCCACGCAGGGCGTTTTTGAAACGAGAATAGCGGCTCTTGAAGGCGGTCTTGCGGCGCTGGGCGTTGGCTCGGGCGCGGCGGCTCTTACCTACGCTATCCAGGCGGTCGCCCACAAGGGCAATCACATTGTAGCCGCCAAGAATATCTACGGCGGCACATATAATCTGCTTAAACACACGCTGCCCGAGTACGGCATAGACACCACGTTCGTTGACCCGTTCAATCTCGCCGAAGTTGAGGGCGCTATTCAGGAAAACACAACGGCGATCCATATCGAAACGCTTGGCAATCCCAATTCCGAAGTGGTAGACATTGAAGCTATCGCCAATATCGCTCACAAGCACGGCATTCCGCTCATCGTTGACAACACCTTTGCAACGCCCTATCTTGTAAGACCTATCGAATACGGCGCGGACATCGTTGTTCATTCGGCGACAAAGTTCATCGGCGGTCACGGAACGACTATCGGCGGCGTTATCATCGACAGCGGCAAATTCAACTGGGCGGCTTCGGATAAGTTCCCCTGGCTGACCGAGCCGAACAAGAGCTATCACGGCATCAGCTTCGCCAAGGACGTTGGCGCGGCGGCTTACATCACCTATATCCGCGCAATTCTGCTGCGCGACACGGGAGCCACGCTTTCGCCGGTACACGCATTCATTTTCCTGCAAGGTCTTGAAACGCTTTCGCTGAGAGTTGAGCGCCATGTTGAGAACGCGCTGAAAGTAGCGGAATATCTTTCTAAGCAGCCGCAGGTCGCTAAGGTAAATCACCCCGCGCTTTCGGCAGACCCCTCGCAGCAGGCGCTTTACAAGAAGTATTTCCCGAACGGCGGCGGTTCGATCTTCACCTTTGAGATCAAGGGCGGCGCAGAGAATGCTCAGAAGTTTATAGACAATTTGAAGCTGTTCTCGCTGCTTGCTAATGTTGCTGACGTTAAATCGCTGGCGATTCACCCGGCTTCGACGACTCATTCCGAGTGCGACGAGAGCGAGCTTGCGGAGCAGGGCATCACACCCGCGACGATAAGGCTTTCGATAGGTACCGAGCATATCGACGACATTATTGCCGACCTTGACGGCGCATTCAAAGCGCTTTGATAAAAAAATTTCTTTGCCATTAATAGATCATTCATATATATCTCCATCTTATGAAAAGCCATTTGAGAAAGCTGCCGACGGGCGGCTTTTTCTTTTATAAAAGTGAATAATGAATAGTTAATAGTGAATAGTATAAGGTGCGCCTTCGGCGCGTTATTGCGGACGCTCCGCTCCGCAAATTGACCAACACAGCAAAGCGCGGGCAAACCCACTTCCTAAGACTTTTGGTTTGCCTTCGCTTTGCGGATTTTTCGTTTTCTATATTATCCCGCTGTCCTTCAACATCGGATACGCCGACAACAGCCTAAATATCTTCATCACACGGTCAGCCTTATACCGCGTTTCTTCTTTAAGCAGCGGTTTTAACGCCATTATCAGCGCGATATTCGGGTCATTCTGCCCGCTCTGCATTATCGCCGTGCCTACGCTCATCAGCTTGCTTATGTCAGGGTCTTGTACAGCGGGTGCCGCCGCCGCTGCCGAACCGCTCTCCTGCCGGTCGCTCCCCGAAAGCGCCGAAATAAGCCCGTTGACCTGCGCCGCCGTCGCGGGGTCGCTCATCGCCTGCGAAAGCGCCTGCATTATATCGTCCATGATATAACACCTCCCGATTTATTTTCCCCCTGCGCGTTTTAATATTTCGGCGGCGCGGGGGTCGTTCATCAGCTGCCTCGCTGTTTTCGGGTCGGAAAGCGCCTGCTTTAGCTTTTTCATGCCCTCGCTGTCCGCAGGGGCGTTTTTAATGCTTTTTTCAAGCGAGCCGTTTTCCAGACTGCGCCGCAGGGTCTCGGGATCGGTGCCGAGCTTCGCCGACGCGGCTTTAAGCAAAGTTTCCAAAACCTTCGGCGAGGGTTCGCCCCTTAAATTTTTGTTCAAATTTTCGGTCATAAAAATTTTCTCCTTTTTTATTATAAATATTCTTTACAATTGAGTAAAAATGTGTTATAATGAATAATAGTGCGGAATTAACAGGCAGTCTTTTCAGAACGGGGGTATATATCAATGCGTCTGATCGTTTTTTCGGACACCCACGGCAGCTTTGCGGCGGCAAGAGAGGTCATCGAGCGCAATCCCGGCTCGTATACGTTTATCTTCCTGGGTGACGGCGCAAAGGAGATAGACAAGCTCAGGATAATCTATCCTGAGAAAACGATATTGAACGTTTCAGGCAACTGCGACAATTCCTATACTCCCGATACCGATCTTTACAACGCGGGCAAGGTCAAGGTGCTTTTCACGCACGGACACCGCTACAATGTAAAGTACGGCACTGACACGCTTTATGAAAAGGCGAAGGCGCTGGGCGCGGAGCTGGTGCTTTTCGGGCATACCCACACCCGCCTTTACGAGTACCGCGACGGAGTGCATTTTCTGAATCCCGGCAGCGCGGCGCTTCCGCGTGACGGAAAGAATCCCTGTTATGCCTTTGTGGACATCACGCCGAAGGGCATAATCTGCGGACACGTTGATATTTGAACCAATAATATTATATGCAGGACGCACCGGAAATGTGCGTCCTTTTTTGTATTCCGTGAAAAAAGTTAAGAGTGAATAGTATAAGGTGCGCCTGCGGAGCGGTTTTGCGGACGCTTCGCGCTGCTGTTGTGCAAAAAAATATCGGCGAAGCCGATACCAAAACTTTTCACTATTCACTGTTCACTATTAACTGAAAAGGGCTGCTCCCATTTCTTGTGGGAACAGCCCTTTGCTATTTATTTCAGCTTGTCCTTGATCTTGTCGAAGAAGCTCTCGCGCTTTTTGTAATTCTTGGCTTCAAGCGAATCCTCGAACTTTTTCAGCAGCTCCTTCTGATTTTTGTTAAGTCCGCGGGGAACCTCGACTGTCACCTTGAAATAGTGGTCGCCGTATTCGTCGCGGCTGCCGCGCTTTACGCCCTTGCCGCGCAGCCTGAACTCCGTTCCGGGCTGAGTGCCTTCGGGAATGGGGAAATGTACGGGACCGTGTATCGTCGGAACGCTTACCTCGTCGCCTAAAGCCGCCTGCGCGAAGGTGAGCGGCAGGTCTGTCCAGATGTCAAAGGTGTTCCTGCGCTCAAAAACGGGGTCGGGCTTTACGTGTACATTCAGGTAAAGATCGCCCGCAGGACCTCCGTTGATGCCCTGACAGCCCTCGCCGCGCACGCTCATCTGTGCGCCGTCGTAAACGCCCGCCGGAATGTTGATCGTCTTGGTGAGGGTCTTTTTAACTCTTCCGCGACCCGAGCAGGTGGGGCAGGGAGTGTCGATCTTCTGACCCGTGCCGCCGCATTTCGGACAGCGGATAGTCTGCGTAACCTGCCCGAAGAACGGCGAGTTCTGGGTAACTCTTATGGTACCCGTACCCTTACAGTCGGGGCAGGTGTGCTTGGTGCTGCCCTTTGCGGCCCCCGTGCCGCCACAGTCGGGGCAGTTCTCGGTTCTCGGGATCTTTAATGTCTGCTGACAGCCCTTGCAAGCGTCCATGAAGTCGAGGGTTATGCTCATTTCTACGTCCTCGCCGCGGCGCGGGGCGTTGGGATTTGCCCGCCTTGTCGTACCGCCGCCGAAGAAAGCGTTAAGTATATCGTCCACGCCGCCGCCGAAGCCGCCCGTGAATCCGCTGAAACCGCCGAAGCCGCCCGTACCCGCGCCGTAGTTCGGGTCAACGCCCGCGAAGCCGAACTGGTCGTACTTCTGTTTCTTGCCCGGGTCGGAAAGAACCTCGTATGCCTCGTTGATTTCCTTGAATTTTGCTTCCGCTTCCTTGTCATCGGGGTGCAGGTCGGGGTGATACAGTCTCGCCTGCTTGCGGAATGCTTTCTTTATATCGTCCTCGCTGGCGCTTTTGCTAACGCCGAGAACCTCGTAGTAATCTCTCTTGTCCGCCATATTCTTTTCCCTCCATGTATGCCTTATCGGGATCTCAAAAAATCTTCCCCGCAGCCGGCGAATTAATCACCATAAGGACGGCAGCTTTGCCGCCGCCGTCCCGCCAGTGAAACTATTATTACTTATCAGTCTGTGAAGCTCGCGTCGATAACGTCGTCATTGCCGCCATTTCCGCCATCGCCCTGGCCTCCGAAGCCCTGACCGCCGAAACCGCCCATGTTGCCCATGTTGTTCGGGTCAAAGCCGCCGGGCTGACCGCCCTGAGCCTGTGCCGCCTGCTGATATACCGCAGTAGCTACCTTCTCGAAGGACTTCTGGAGAGCCTCGTGAGCCGCCTTGATCTTGTCGATGTCGGTACCCTTGAGCGCTTCCTTAACATCGGCAATGCGGGCTTCTACCTCGCTCTTGTCGGTGGGATTTACCTTTTCGCCAAAGTCGTTAAGCGCCTTTTCGCACTGGAACGCCAGCTGATCGGCAGCGTTTCTCTCGTCAACCTCTTCCTTCTTCTTCTTGTCCTCGGCGGCGTATGCTTCGGCTTCCTTAACAGCCTTGTCAATGTCGTCCTTGGACATATTGGTGGAGGAAGTAATGGTGATGTTCTGCTCCTTGCCGGTGCCTAAGTCCTTAGCGGAAACGTGTACGATACCGTTAGCGTCGATGTCGAACGTTACCTCGATCTGGGGGATTCCACGCGGGGCGGGAGCGATGCCGTCAAGACGGAACATACCGAGCTGCTTGTTGTCTCTTGCAAACTCTCTTTCGCCCTGGAGAACGTTTATGTCAACAGCGGTCTGATTATCCGCGTAGGTGGAGAAGGTCTGTGTCTTCTTGGTAGGAATGGTGGTGTTTCTCTCGATCATCTTGGTAGCGATGCCGCCAGCAGTCTCGATAGAGAGCGAAAGCGGGGTAACGTCGAGCAGCAGCAGACCGTTTTCAACATCGCCGCCTAAGATACCGCCCTGATAAGCCGCACCGAGAGCAACGCACTCGTCGGGGTTGATGCCCTTGAAAGGCTCCTTGCCGATAAGGCTCTTAACAGCCTCCTGAACGGCGGGGATCCTCGAAGAACCGCCTACCATGAGGACTTTGTTTATCTCGCCGATAGAAAGACCCGAATCGGAAAGCGCCTGACGAACAGGTCCCATAGTCTTTTCAACGAGGTCGGCGGTCATCTTGTTGAACTCTGCCTGAGTAAGGGTAAGCTCTAAGTGCTTAGGACCGTCTGCCGATACGCTGATGTAAGGCAGGCTGATAGTGGTGGAGGCAGTAGACGAAAGCTCGATCTTTCTCATTTCGGCTTCGGTCTTAAGTCTCTGCATAGCCATCGGGTCTTTGGTGAGGTCGATGCCCTCCTGCGCCTTGAACTTTTCTACCATCCAGTCGATTATTCTCTGGTCAAAGTCGTCGCCGCCCAAGTGGTTGTTACCTGCGGTAGCAAGAACCTCGGTAACACCGTCGCCCATTTCGATGATAGATACATCGAAGGTACCGCCGCCTAAGTCGTAAACCATGATCTTCTGATCTTCTTCCTTGTCGATACCGTAGGAAAGAGCAGCCGCGGTCGGCTCGTTGATTATTCTCTTAACGGTAAGACCCGCGATCTGTCCTGCGTCCTTTGTAGCCTGTCTCTGAGCGTCGGTGAAGTAAGCGGGAACGGTGATAACAGCTTCAGTTACCTTCTCGCCGAGATAAGCCTCAGCGTCGGTCTTGAGCTTCTGGAGAATCATAGCGCTGATCTCCTGCGGGGTATATTCCTTGCCGCCCATCTGCGCCTTGTAATCCGAACCCATTTTTCTCTTTATGGAAATAACTGTATCCTTGAAGTTAGTAACAGCCTGACGCTTTGCTACCTGTCCTACCAGTCTGTCGCCCGTCTTGGAAACGCCGACAACGGACGGAGTAGTTCTTGCGCCCTCGCTGTTGGGGATAACTACTGCCTCGCCGCCTTCTACAACGGCTACGCACGAATTGGTCGTACCTAAATCAATACCGATTATCTTGCTCATAAGTCATATCTCCTTTTATATCATATATTATACTGGTGTATTCTTTTGCTTCATGTGTTTGAAAAATTAAGCGGTGTAGTTTTTTGACTACGGATTGGCAACCACTACCATAGGATAGCGGATAACCTTGTCGCCTATCATAACTCCCTTTTCGAAGACCTGCGCCACGACGTTTTCGCCGAGTTCGGGGTCTTCTATCTGGTTCACAGCGTTCGCCTTTGCGGGGTCGAACTGTTCGCCTGTCGGGTCGATTATTTTCACGTTCATCTTGTCGAGCGCGTCCCTGAACTGTTTAAGTATCATTTCCACGCCCGCCTTGTATTTCTCGTCGGAGCATTCGGTCTCGGCGGCTCTTTCGAAGTTGTCGAAGATAGTGATTATTTTAAGCACCGTATCGCCGACTGCGGATTCTCTCGTTTCAAGCTGCTGTTTTGCGGTGCGCTTGCGGTAGTTGTCGTACTCCGCCATAAGCCTTAAATATTTGTCCTTCTGCTCGGCAAGCTCCTTTTTGAGCTTTTCCTCTGCGGAGTTGTCTGCGCTTTCTTCCGCGGATTCGGCGGCTTCTTCTTCGGTCTCTTCCGCTTCTTTCTCGACTGCCTCGGCTTCTGCTTCGGCGGCTTCCTTTTCTATTTCGTTTTCAAGGTCGATGTCTTTACCCATGTTGTATACTGCCTCCTCGTATAATTTTTTATTGTTATTTATTGTAATTATCTATGCGTGTTTATTGTAGGGGTGGGATTTTTTGACCTTCGCGCTTTTCTTTGCGATTATCTTCTATTCGTCTTCTTCCGTTTCTCCTCGTTCTTCAAGCAGATCGGTTATCCGCTGCGAGAAGTATTCAAGATACGGAATAAACTTCGCATAATCAATCCTCATCGGACCTATCAGCCCCAACGCTCCCGCCGTCCTGCCGCCTTTCTTGAAAGGCGCTGTTATCACCGACGAATTGTGTATCACAAACCCGTCATGCTCGGGCGAAAACGTCACCTGCAAGCCGCTGAAACTGTCGTCCACAAACCGCATTATCTCGCGGCGGTTGTCGCTGTCCAAAAAGTTGATTATCTCCGTCTGGTCAAAATCCTTGCAGGTAAGCAGGTTTTTCGCTCCCGAGAGCTTTATGTCCTGCGCGGTCATCTCTTTGGCAAGAGTGAAAAGCTCGGAAAGCAGCGGCGTGAGCGACATCATGTAAGCGCCCATAGCGGTCTTTAGCTTTTCAAAGGTCTCGTCCGAAATTTCATCGACAGGAACGCCCTCCAGATGCTCCGAAAGATAGCTGTCAAGGAATTGCAGCTGATCGTTCGTAAGGTCAAATTCCAGCCGGCAGACCTTGTTCTTTATCGTGCCGCCCGAGGTTATCATAAGGATAACGTACATACGCTTTCCTGTGGGTATCACCTCGACTTTGGAGATAAGCGAGAACTTCGGCGCGGAGCTTGCCACCACCGACGCGCATTTCGTCAGCTGCGAAAGAGCCAACGACGCGGAGCTTACCAGCTCTTCCTCGGTCGAGGCGTTTCTGTCGAGCATACCGTCGAGCATTCGCTTTTCGTCGTCGGAGAGTGAGCTTCTTTCCATGAGCGTATCGACATAAAGCCGAAAGCCCGTGTAGGTCGGCACCCTGCCTGCGGAGGTGTGCGGCTGTTCGAGGTAGCCCTGCTTTTCAAGCTCCGCCATTTCGTTGCGGATAGTTGCCGACGAAGCCTTAACGTGCTTCATTATCGCCTTGGAGCCGACAGGCTCGCCAGAAACGATATATTCGTCAACGACCGCCTGTAAGATCTTCAGCTTTCGGCTGTCCATGCTATCCGCTCCCTTCAAGTTAGCACTGGTCATTTCCGAGTGTTAGCACTCATACTCTCCGAGTGCTAATAATAGTTTATACCTTTTTAAGCAAAATGTCAAGTATATTTGCAAAAAAACGCCTGCAAATTTTAGCAGATTATAAGCAAGATATTTTGTACATCTTGCACAATTGGACAAAACTGCGTTTCTGCGGAGTATTATCTGCCGAAAAAAGGCGTTCTATTCGCGTTCGGGCGCAAAAACGGCGGAGCCGTAAAAGCTCCGCCGTGCGGTAAAATATCAGAAATTAATGATTTCTTCGACCTTCCAGCCCGCGACGATCTTCTGCATAAGCACAAGGTCGTCAACGTCAACATTGCCGTCGCCGTTCAGGTCGGCAGGCTCTCTGTCGTCGTAAGGATAAGGATCTTTTAACTGGTCATCGACATTCCAGCCCGCGACCTTTTTCTGCATTAAAACGAGGTCGTCAACGTCGGTTTTGTTGTCGCCGCTGATGTCGCCGTAAATAGTGAGCTGAATGAACTCAAATTTGTTGTCAGCCGCGTACTTTTCAGAGACAGTGTTCGAGTAGCCTGCTACGGTGAAGCCTTCGGTCTTCTTATCTCCGGCATAGCCGAAAGCCTTTTCGCCGATCTTGGTAACGTTAAGCGGAACATATACGAACAATGTCTTCGGGCAGTTTAAGAAAGCATTTTTGCCGATGCTTGTAATTTTGTCCGGAAGTATTATGCTTTCAAGGCTTGTGCAGCTTTCAAAAGCCGAGTTGCCGATGCTTTTAACGCCGTTCCAGTCATATATGATTCTGAGACCTGTGCAGTCCTTGAAAGCACGGCTGCCGATAGTCTCAACGCTATCCGGTAGATTTAATTCCTTGATACCCGAACATCCGCAGAAAGCATACTCTTTAATTTGCTTAACGCTGTCCGCGATAGTAAAGTTTTTGATTTTTTTGCAGTCCTGGAAAGCGTTTTTGCCGATGCCCGTAACGCCGTCCTCTACTACAAGATTTTTAATGTTGTCTCTATATGTATACCACGGAGCTTTTGAAAAAGTATAATCTTCCATATCTCCCGTGCCGCTGATAGTGAGCGTACCGAGGTTGTCGAGAGTCCATGTGCAGTTCTCGCCGCATTCGCCGTCGGCGATTACCTGGGGCTCGGGGATCTCGCCGAGCGAGATGAACTCAAAGCCGTTTTCGGCAGCGTAGATCTCGGCGGCAGTGTCGTTGTAGCCGGTAATGGTGAAGCCTTCAAGGGGTTCATAATCGTTATACTTATCAATATAGCCAAAGGCGAAGTTTCCTATCTCCTCAACGCTTGCGGGGATAGTAACGTTTTTCAGGTTGCTGCACAGGCAGAAAGCATATTCGCCTACCTTCTTAACGCCTTCCTCAATAGTAACGCTTGAAAGGTTTTCACATTTGAAGCATATAAAATCGCCGATGTTCTCGGTGTCGCCGGTAACGGTAAGGCTTTCAAGATCGCTGCTCTCATAGAACGCGCCCTCAATGATTTCGGTAGCGCTGTCAGGTATGGTAACGCTGCCTTTCGCCGCCAATCCGTTGATAAGCATATCGTTCACGATTACCAGCGGGTTTTCTTCCTGACGGGCTTTCATCCATGCTGTTTCGTCCAATGCGCCCGAGCCGATCTCGGTAACGCTTTCGGGTATGTTTATGTACAAAAGATTCGGGCAGTTATAGAAAGCGCCGTAGCCTATCGACATAACGCTTTCGGGCAGCGTTACGCTTGTGAGCTTCGTGCAGTAGGTGAACGCATTATAGCCTATGTCGTTAACGCCGTAAGGGATAGACACGCTTTCAAGGTTCGGGCAATCGGCGAAAGCAGCACCGCCGATGTTATAAACGCCGTATTCGATGTCTACTTTCTTTATATCTTCAAGGTAATCATTCCACGGCAGATCCGATAGTAACGTTGCATTGGGCATTGTTCCATAGCCTTCTAAGGTAAGCGTTCCCTCAGTGTCGAGCGACCATGAGATCTCATCGCCGTAATTGCCGGCGTATAAAATAACGGCGGGCAGATAGCCTATCGAAACAAACTCAATTTCGTTTTTCCTGGCGTAAAGCTCGGCATCGGAATTGGTATAGCCCGTTATGGTAAAGCCTTCAACCTTGACAACTCCTGCATCCTCGTCGTAGCCGAAAGTTCTGTATCCTATCTCGGAAACGTTTCTCGGGATATTCACGTTTTTAAGGTTCGGGCAGCAATAGAAGCACCGTCCGCCGATTTTTATAAGAGTTTTGGAAAAAACTACATTTGTGAGGTTCGTGCAGCCGTAAAATGCTTCGCAGCCGATAGATGTAATGCCGTCCTCGATGACTACCTTTTTGATGTCATTCCGATAGCTGTTCCAAGGCAATGAGAACGGGTCGTCAGCGGTATCTATCATGTCCCCGGTGCCGCTTACGGTAAATGTGCCTTCGCTGTCGAGAGTCCATGTGCAGTTTTCGCCGCATTCGCCGCCGGCGATTGTTTCGAACGTGGTGTTAATGTCGATGAACTCAAAGCCTTTATCTTTGGCGTACTTTTCGGCGGCGGAGCCTTTGCTGCCGGTTATGGTGAAGCCTTCGTTTATAACGTCTCCTTTAGTATCATCATAATGATAACCGAAGGCTATATCGCCGATCATCGTAACGTTTTTTGGGATAGTTACGTTTTTGATGTTCGTGCAGTTGAAAAAGGCTCCGTCCATAATGACCTTAACGCTGTTGGAGATAGTGACGTTTTCAAGATTCGTGCATCTCGCGAACGCATAAAAGTCGATCGTCTCTACATTGTCGGGGATAGTCACGCTTTTCAGACCGTAGCAGAAAGAAAACGCGAAAGTACCGATATGAGTCAGAGAGTCGGGCAGTTCGACGCTTTCAATGTTTTCGCACTCGTAAAATGCGTCCGATCCGATGGTCGTTACTCCGTTGCCTATAACGACCTTTTTGATATTTTCGATGTTATCGAGCCACGGCTGAGGATTGGGTTCACCAAGATAGTCGCCGAAATTATACATTTCTCCCGTGCCGCTTATGGTAAGCGTACCCTCGCTGTCAAGCTCCCATGTGAGCTTCTCGCCGCATTTGCCGCTGTCAATAATAATATCCGCGCTTGCGACAAGATCGACCCACTCGAACGTCCCTCCGGGGAGCGCACCTGCTCCCGAAAAGACCATAGCCAGTGCAGCCAGTCCGCTTAAAAATCGTTTATTCATAAAATGACCTCCTTGTATATAAAATGTTTCTATACTATTATACACTATTTTGTATTGCAAATCAAGCACGTTATTTCACAATTGTTTAATATCGAATTTGTGCAATACGCGAAAAGAGCAGAGATAAAAGGTTCTGATGTACGGTTTTATTTATCTAAATATAATAAATGAGTGATGCTGTAATTTGCGCAAAGAATTGCGCGAGGATATGGCAATTCACGGACGAGAAAATTTGCGCCCCTACACACAGACATTTCCATGCCGCGAGGATATTTCCTGCCGTCGCGCTATTATTGCGTGAAAATCGCTGCGCTCTTTCACGCAATAAAATCGGCAATTTCTTTGTTTCCGTTACGTTCTGCTGATTTTATCGTTTGTGCGTTTTTGTTAGTCTTTCTTGAAATTGCCGATTTTATTTTTTAGCCGTTCAATTTTCTTTCTCCGATTTGATGCTTGAACCGCTCAGTCGCTGGGGGAAACCCTTCTGAAGAAGGGTTGTCCCCCAGCCCCCCTTCCTAAGACTTTTAGTTTGCCCTCACTTTGTTTTCATTTTAACAAAAACGGCGGAGCCGTAAAAGCTCCGCCGTGCGGTCGGTGTGTTATTTAAGAGCTTCGGGCTTTTCGACCTTCCAGCCCGCAACTATCTTCTGCATAAGAACAAGGTCTTCAACGTCAACATTGCCGTCGCCGTTTAAGTCGGCGGATTTTTCGTCCAAGCCGACCTTCCAGCCCGCGACCTTTTTCTGCATTAAAACGAGGTCGTCAACGTCAGCCGCGCCGCTGCCGTCGAGGTCGGCGAAAACTTCTTTTTCAAGCGCGATGAACTCAAAGCCGTTTTCGTTGGCATAAGTTTCGGCGGCGGTGCCTGCGTATCCTGTTATCTTGAAGCCGTCGATCTTGCTGACAAAATATTTACTGTCTACATAATACCCGAAAGCGTTGCTGCCGATGTCTGTAACGCTCGCCGGGATAGTAACTTTTCTGAGCCTTTGACAGTTGTTAAAAGCATTTTTGCCGATGCTTATAACACTATCCGGGATAGTAACGCTTGTAAGTCTTGAGCAATTATAGAACGTAGCTTCCTCGATACTTTTAATACTGTCCGGCAGCGTTATGCTTGTAATGCGTTTGCAGCCATAGAAAGCATTTCTGCCAATACTTGTAACATTATTCGGGATATTTATGTTTTTGAGGTTTTTGCAGTCCTGGAAGGCATAGCTGCCTATGCTTGCAATACTGTCCGGGAGAGTTATGCTTTCAAGGCTTTCGCAGAAACAGAAGGCTGTTTCGCCGATGCTTTTCATGCCTCTCGGTAAAGTAATGTCCGTAAGGTTGTTGCAGCCATAGAAAGCACGGGCACCGATGTTTGTAACGAAACCTTCTATAACTACCTTCTTAATGTCATTCCTGCTTTCGTACCACGGAGCGTTTTCATTGCCGTTGTTATAGTCAGCCATAGCCCCCATGCCGCTGACCGTGAGCGTACCCTCGCTGTCAAGCGTCCAGGTGAGGTTTTTGCCCTGATTCTGGCTGTATGCCCCGCAGGTGCCGCTTTTGGGCGCGGGTACTGTAAATTTAAAGCCGTTTTCGTTGGCATAAGTTTCGGCGGCGGTGCCTGCGTATCCTGTTATCGTGAAGTCTGTGACAGCAAGCTCGGAAGAACTGTCCGGTTCTAAGTAGGTATAACCGAATGCCTTGTCTTCTATGACGGAAACTCCTGCGGGGATCGTAATGTTTTTAAGGCTTTCGCAGCCCATAAAGGCGCTGTTTCTTATGCTCTTTACGCCGTCGGGGATAGTTATGTCTTCAAGGCTCTTGCAGCCGTAGAAAGCCGATTCTTCAATATTTTCAACGCTTTCGGGGATAGTAACATCGGTAAGCGCCGTGCATAAATGGAAGGTGCCGCCTGCTATCCCGGTAATGCCTTCCGGCAGCTTTACCCGCGCAAGGTTCGTGCAGCTGTCGAAAGCGCAGCTGCCGATGTTTTCAACACTGTCAGGCAGAACAACACTTGTAATGCTTTTGCAGCCGTAAAAAGCGCTCGGGCAGATAAGCACAACGCCGTCGGGAACGGTAACGTCTCCGTCTGCTTTGCGCCCGTTGATAAGAATGTTGTTCACAATAACGAGCGGGTTTTCCTCCTGCTTTGCTTTGAACCATGCCGTATCGTCAAGCGCATGACTGCCGAAGTACGTCAGGCTTTCGGGGAACGTTATGTCCGCAAGGCTCTTGCAGCCCGAGAACGCTTCTTTGCCGATGCCTGCAACGCCGTCGGGGATAACTATGCCGGTAAGGCTTGCGCAGCCGCAGAAAGCCTCCTTGCCTATGCGGATAACGCTCTTGGGGATAGTGACGCTTGTAAGGTTCTTGCAGCCGTCAAAAGCATAGTCGTCAATGTTTGTAACGCCGTTTTTGATGATGACATTCTTTATATTATTGTGGTTTTCGTACCACGGCGCTTCATCGCTGTCAAAAAGCATTTCCCCCATGCCGTTTATGGTAAGCGTACCATTGCTGTCAAGCTCCCATGTGAGATTCTCGCCGCAGGTGCCGCTGTCAACGAGGGATATGAACTTAAAGCCGTATCGATTTGCGTAAGTCTCGGCGGCGGTGCCTATATAGCCCGTTATTGTGAAACCATCATATTTGAAATAATCACGTTCTTCATTTCTGTATCCGAAAGCATAAGAGCCTATGTTCTGAACGCTTTTCGGGATAGTGACATTTTTAAGATCCCGGCAGTTAAAGAAGGCTTCTTTGCCGACGCTTTCAACGCCGTCCGGAATGGTAAGGCTTTCAAGACCGGTGAAGTAAAAAGCATATTCCCCGATGCTTGTAAGGCTTTCGGGCAGCTTTATGCCTTTCAGCTTTATGCAGCCCTGAAAAGCACTTTCGCCTATGCTTGTAACGCCGCAGGGGATATTTACTTCTGCAAGGTTTGCGCAGCTGGCAAAAGCCGTATCGCCTATGCTTGTAACGCTGTCCGGCAGGGTAACTTCCGTAAGACTGTTACAGTCCCAAAACGCTTCCTTGCTAATACTCGTAATGCTGTTGGGCAAAGATAATTTTGTAATGCTTATACAGCTTTCAAAAGCGCCCTCGCCAATGTATGTAACGCTGTCCGGTATTATTAAAGCACCCGCAAGCTTTTCGCAGTCATTGAAGGCACAGTTTCCGATGCTTGTAAGGCTGTCGGGGAATTTTACGCCAGTAATGCCGTTGGTGTAGTGGAAAGCATTATCGGCAATGCCTGTAACGCCGTCGGGAATAATAATATTTCCTTTTGCTTTTTTTCCGTCGATAAGAAGGTTATTCACTATAACAAGAGGATCTTCGGTTTGCTTTGCGCTTAACCACGGCGTATCGTTAAAAGCATTGCTGCCAACGCCTGTGATACTGTCGGGCAGGCTTACGTCCGCAAGGTTTTTGCAGCCGTAGAAAGCCTCGTCGCCGACGCTTGTAACGCCGTCTTCGATTATAACTTTCTTTATACTCTCCTTCTTGTCAGACCAGGGCTTTTCACGTCCAACGTCACCTTTGGCAAATTTCATCTCTCCCGTGCCGCTTATGGTGAGCGTTCCCTCTTTGGTGAGTTTCCATGTAAGATTCTCGCCGCAGGTGCCGCTTGCGATTATCGTGTCACCGGACAGTTCTCCGAGCGAAATGAACTTAAAG
>CACYSH010000012.1 GCA_902776945.1 uncultured Ruminococcus sp. | reverse complement strand
CCTCCTCGACTAACGCCAGTTAGCCTTCGTCGTCATCCTTGGCACTCGTGTCCATGGCGGCGAATCTTGTCACGAATTTGGTCGAGGAATAGTATGACAAAAAGCGCTCATTTATAGAAACAGTTCAATATATCGCGCCTGCTGTCGGTCAGTTTGCTCTTACTTCACATTCGGGTCGAACGAAATTTCGTCCGAGACCTTCATAAAACCGGGAATGCAAGGTATCACACCCAGCTTTTTCATTCCCTTAGTCGTCAGCCTCAATGAGGTTATCGCTCTGTCAAATTCACCCTCCGAAAGCCCCGCCTTGTTTATGAGGATATTGACCTTGACGGTCTTTTTCTCCATTGCGGCGATAGTTTTTGCGTCGTTATCGACGTAAACATAAACGATGTGATCTTTAAAATCGCCGCCGCTCGCAACGGCGAAATCCTTTAGCTGCAATTCTATCGGCAGGAAATTGTTCACATCAAAAGCCACCGTGCAGATACGGTAGCTTTCCGAAACGTCGCTCGACATCGCGTCGATGTTGTAAACATAGCCCGTACTCATTATGTCCGTTTTGTATTGCGAAGCGCCCTTTTCCGCGAAGATGTCCTCGTAGCGGCAGCTGCATTCGCTCTTGTTGGGCGTGAAGCTCGGCGGTATGAAAAACAGCACGAAGATGATTATCCCCAGCACTATGAGCAGGAACTTTATTACCGTTTTACGCGCAATATAGCTGCCGTTGACCAGCACGCCCTGTTCCATGTGGTCGAGCGGACCGCGGTTTTTCGCGTCGCGGGTGCTTTTGGTGGAAAACTCCTCGTTCATGGTCTCGCCGTCTATGGGCTGCTTGCTGTCGTCCTTTTTTTTCTTTATCGTAAATTCCTTGCCGTCGTGCGAAACGGGCATAAATTCTGAAATAGGCTTTCCCGAGCGGTCGTCAGCCCTGCCCGTAACGCTCTGATTGTTCAGGTTCTCGGTCTGCTCGCTGTCAAGATGCCCGAGATCTGGCGTTTCAATGGTGTCCATTTTGGGTTGTCTTGCCATATTTTTTATCATCCTTTCGCTGTTCGGGAAAAAAATTATTTATTCCCGATAAGCGGTCTGAGAGCGCCAAAGATCCTGTCGTTGGTGTCGGCGATATAAAGTCCCGCCGCCTTTTCCGAAAGCGAACGCAGCCGCTCACGGTCGGAGAGCAGGCTCTTTACCGTGTTGATTAGCCATTCGCTTGTCAAGTCCTTCTGCTCGATGACTATTGCCGCGCCCGCCTTTTGAAGCACCATTCCGTTGTGATACTGATGATTTCCCGCGACTATCGGCGAGGGTACGAGTATCGAACCGCGCCCCATTGCTTCAAGCTCGGTAAGGGCGTTTGCGCCGCAGCGCGATATAACAAGGTCGGCAGCCGCCATGCAGGTCGGCATATTGTTGATGTATTCCTTAACGATAAGCGTAGGGTCGTTTTCGAAGTCAACGCCCTTGTTTTTAAGGCACTTTTCGAACTCGGTCTCTCTGCCGTTGCCGCCGTAGGAATGGATATGGCAGACCTTTGTGCCGCTCTGCTTGTACCAGGCGATAAGGTCAAGCACGGTGGAGTTTATCGCCCCCGCGCCGAGACTTCCCCCCGTCGATAGAATGACCACTGCATCCTGCGGGAATCCCAGCTCGCGCCGCGCCTGTTCCTTTGTTATCTTAGAAAAACCGGAGCGCACGGGCAGTCCGGTGACGGTGTATTTTATCTTCGGGTCGAGGTACTTTTTTGCCTCCTCGACGGTGAGCATAACTGCGTCGGCGTATTTCGAGAGCAGCTTGTTTGTCACGCCGGGATAGGCGTTCTGCTCGTGGATAGCGGTCTTTATACCCATTTTTGCGGCGGTGCGGACAATGGGCCCCGCGACGTAGCCGCCCGTGCCTATAACGAGATCGGGCTTGAAGTCCCTGATTATCGCCTTAGAGGTCTTTCCGGTCTTCATCAGGCATTTTACGGCGTGGATATTGCGCTTGATATTTTCGGCACTTATCCTGCGCTGAAAGCCCTCGACCTGTATCGGATAGAATTTATACCCCGCCTGCGGGACGAGCTTCGCCTCCAGCTTTTCGGGGTTCCCCGCGAAAGCAAATTCCGCGTCTGGGCGGTTAGCCTTAATTACCTCTGCGATAGCAAGCGCGGGGTTCACATGACCCGCCGTGCCGCCTCCTGCGAGCAATACTCTGAGCATTTGCGCTCAACTCCTTTGGTTTCAGTTGGTTTATGTTTGTGCCGAATTTATAATGATCGACATACGTTTTCAGACGTTTATTGCAGGCGGGGACTTGCCCACTATTTGCACTAAACTGTTCAAAAATGCTGTAAAATCGCGGTTTTGTGGGCGCTCACGGACGAGCGGTCTCGCTCATGCAATATTATGTGTCCCGTAAAATTCTTGTAGGGCAGGGGCTTGCTCCCGCCCGTTATGCAAATGAACATTAGCAAGGCGCTGTCTATTTTGCGAAAATCGCTGCGCTCTTTCGCAAAATAAAATCGGCAATTTATTTGTTTCCGCCCAATTTTGCAGAATCATTCACTTTATTTTTGTGGGCTTTTCTTAAAATTACCGATTTTATTTTTGACCGAATCGGATTCCTGCTATTTCTCATGATGCTTGAACCGCTCAGTCTCTGGGGGAAACCCTTCCTAAGACTTTTGGTTTGCCCTTACTTGCGGGCTTCCTGTCCCTTCGGTTTTGGTTCCGCACGCTTTGTTTCTATACGCTTTTTTTCTGCCGCCTTTTTCTTGATCTCGTCCTCAGCCCTTCTTGCTTCGTCCTTCGCCCTGATACGCTTTGCGGTACTGCTCCTCAGATTCTGCCTTGATATACTAAGCAGCACGCCCATTTCGCAAAGCTGCAATATCAGCGCCGTACCGCCCGCCGAGAAAAACGGCAGCGATATACCGGTATTCGGGAATCCGTTCGTAGCAACCATTATATTAAGGAACGCCTGCAAGCTGATCTGCACGGTTATCCCCGTCGCAACAAGTGTGCCGAAACGGTCGCGGGCATTCGCCGCGATCTGCAAGCCCTTGAAAACAAACACCACAAACAGCAGCACAACAGCCAATCCGCCCGCAAAGCCAAGCTCCTCAACGATTATCGAGAAGATAAAGTCGTTCTGCGATTCGGGCAGATAAAGGTACTTCTGCCGCGATTCGCCGAAGCCCAGTCCGAACCACCCGCCCGAGCCTATCGCCAGCAGAGACTCGTAGGTCTGATGCGTGGTGTCGGCAATATCGGACATCGGGTCTTTCCAGCTTTCGATACGGTCGGTGATGTAGCCGAAGTTGCCGCCCTTCATGAGGACAAGCCCCGCCAGCCCGATCAGTCCGCCAAGCGTACACAGCCCGATGAACTTCCAGAAATTCTTGCGCGGCATACCGCTTGAAAACATCATGGCAACGCCTATCACCACGAAAAGCATTACGGCGCTCATGTGTCTTTGCAGCATGAGAAGTCCCGCCGTCATACCCATGATGATAATAAACGGCGCTATGCAGTGTTTAAGGCTCTTTTCGAACTTTTTGTGATTTATCGAGAGAATGTACGCGAACACGAATATGTATGAGATTTTAAGTATCTCCGACGGCTGGAACATAACGCCTAAATTTATCCATCTTCTTGCGCCCGCTCGCTCTATGCCGAAAAACGAGGTATAAAGACACAGCAGGTAGCTCGCAATAAAGAAGATGTACGCGATCTTTGTATTATTAAAGAAGTTATAATCAAGGTACGAGGCAACGAACATGGCAATAAGCCCCAGTCCCGCGCATAACGTCTGATTTTTTACATAATAATATTCGTCGCCCCATTCCTGCTGCGCCGCCGCGTAGCTTGCCGAGAACATCATTGTTATGCCCAGTACGAGCAGAATGATTATCAGCGCGAAAAAGGTTTTGTCTATTTCGAGCGCGATAAAGCGGAAATTGTTCCCGCCGCGCTTTTTTATCGCCTTGACCGCCTTTTGCGCGGAGAGCTTTTCAATACTCGCTGCCATTTCGATTCCTTTCTTCCAATATTATGATAAATCTTGTTACAGATAGCTTTTGTACAGATAGACCGCGTACCATACCGCCGCCGCGTCCGCTGTAAGCGTGATAACGGCAAATACACCTATTACCGCGTATTCGCCGTACTTTTTGTTCTTTAAATGATGATGCAGCGATGTTCCCATGAGCCACAGCCTTTTCGTGCGGCGGTATCTTAAAAACTGCACCGCCGCGCAGAGAGCGTCGATGAAAGCCGCCGCCGCCGCGAATACCACGCACAGCTGCAAATTCTCCGTGAGAACAAGTCCCGCCGCAGCCGCAGCCCCTGTGAAAGATCCTCCCGATGAGCCGCTTCGGTGCTTTGCGGGTGCCAGCCCGAAAAACAGTCCCGACATCAGCGCCGCCGCTGTGACAAGCCCCAAAGCCGTTATCTCGTCCGAGCGGACAGCCGTTCCCGCCGCCGAAAGTCCGAGCGCACCCACCGCCCCGACTGCGTAGGAAAGCCCGCCTATGCAGGTTTCCTCGTCGGTACCGAAACGGTTCATCACGCGAAAGCTGTATATAATGAGCGTCATGACCGCCGCCGAAACGGGCACATAAGCAATTCCGAGCGGAATTATCCCGAGCCGGAAGGGGAGTATCAGCTCCGTTCCCGCATATCCGAGCCGCCTTGCCGCCGCCGCGTACACAAGACACGCCGCGAAGGTGTACCCGAGCTTTATTTTCGTCCGTACACCTGCGTTTTTGCCGAGCCTGTCAAGCAGATGATCGTCAAGCACCCCCGGCAGAGCTGCGACCGCCGCGAACACCGCCGCCGCAATGAGCCTGCCGCCGCTTTCGCAGAACGCCGCCGCCACAAAGCACCCGAAGGCGTAGACGATAAGCGCGTTCACGCCGCCGAAAGCAGGCTCGCTGCCGTCCGTGCGGAAACGGTCGCCGATGTACGGCGAATATTTCCCGGTCTTCATGCGGCGGAATACGGGTATCAGCATAAGCCCCAGCACCCAGCCGAGAGCCAACTGCATTACAGCCGTTACGCCGAGCTTACTCCAGAGCATTTACCGCGCTTTCAAGCTCCATGCCGCGGCTTGCCTTGAACAGCACCGCGTCGCCCTCGCGCAGGTCGGCTTTGAGCGCTTCGGTCATTTCGTCCTTGCTTTCAAAATAACGGCAGGCTTCGGGAGCCATGCCCTTTTTCACTGCGCCCTCGACGTAATTCTTCGCTTCCTCGCCGCAGCAGTAGAGCAGTTCCGCCTTTGAAGCGCCGACATATTCGCCCGCCAGCTTATGGAGCATTTTCGACTTGGTGCCAAGCTCCAGCATATCCGAAAGCACGGCGATACGTCTGCCGCCTTCGGGAACCGCCGTCTGTCCGAGTGCCGAAAGCGCCGCCTTTATCGAATCGGGCGCGGCGTTGTAGCAATCGACGATAAACGTCATGCCGCGTACCGAACGTATATTCTGCCTTATGCCCTGCGGTTTAAATTCGCCGATAGCCTCCGCCATTTTTTCGGGTTCGATGTCAAGCAGTTTACCGACCGTAAAGGCGATAAGCGCGTTGGCTATGTTATGCTCGCCGAGACAGTTTATCCTCGCGGGAACGCTGCCGCCTTCGTAGCCTATTGTGAACGAAATGCCCTCTGCGTCGGGAACGATGTCCGTCGCCCATACATCGGGCTTTTTCTTTTTGCCCTTGCCGGCGCCCTGCGTTGAGCAGAAAACTATCCGCCTGCCGTGGCGCGGCTCGATCTGCGAAAGCATTTTATCCTCAAGGGGAAGAACGAGCGGTGCCGCATAATCCGCGCCGTCGAGTATTTCCATTTTTGCCTTTAAAATGCCCTCGCGGGAGCCTAAATATTCGATGTGCGAATGTCCGATATTGGTAATAACGGCAATAGTAGGCTCGCAGCACATACTAAGCCGCGAAATTTCGCCGAAATGGTTCATACCCATTTCGATTACCGCCGCTTCGGTGGAGCTGTCAATGCCGAAAAGCGTTTTCGGCAGACCTATCTCGTTATTTAAGTTGCCCTCTGTCTTGACGGTTTTGTATTTTTTGGAGATAACAAGTGCTATCATATCCTTTGTCGTGGTCTTGCCGACGCTGCCGGTAACGCCCACGACGGGTATATCAAACTTTTTGCGGTAGTAATGCGCCAGCGCCTGCAGCGCACGGTGTGTCGAATCAACGATAATGCACTTTGCGCCTTCGACCGGGCGTTCGGCTATGACCGCCTCCGCGCCAAGCCCGGCAGCCTTTGCTCCGTAATCGTGACCGTCGAATTTATCACCCTTCAGCGCGATAAAGACGGAATTTTTCCCGATAGTTCTCGTGTCGGTGGACACCGAAGTTATCAGGGTATCCATATCCTGCGGAAAGCCGAAGCTCCCGCCGACCGCCTGCACGATCTCGGACAATCTAATAGGTTCCATATCGTCACACCTCTTTTTTCTTATCCTGTTTATAAAAAATTTTGTCTGTTTATTTTTTGCAATGTTTATTTGTGTGCAAAGAAAGATCCTTTAATTTTTCAGCTCTTCAAGCGCTTCGGCAACTACCTCGCGCTCGTCAAAATGTATCTTCTTGCCGCCCGCAAGTATCTGATAGTCCTCATGACCCTTACCCGCCAGCACGATAATATCGTCCTTTTCGGCATTTCTGACCGCCCAATGGATAGCCTCGCGTCTGTCGGTTATGCGGATATACGGCGTTGTGCAGCCGTCAAGCCCTTTCAGAATATCCTCGATTATCGCGTCAGGCTCTTCATTGCGGGGGTTGTCGCTCGTGATTATCATAAAATCGGAGTTTGCCGCCGCCGCCTTAGCCATAAGCGGACGCTTTTTTGAATCGCGGTTTCCGCCGCAGCCGAACAAGCATTTGACTTTGCCCTTAGCGCCGTTTTTCATGGCTTTAAGCACGTTTTCGAGTGCGTCGGGGGTGTGGGCGTAGTCGCAGATCACGGTGAAGTCTCTGCCTGTCGGCACGACCTCCGCTCTGCCGCGAACGCCCGTCATTTTGCCGAGTGCCGCTATTACTTCCTTTTCGTCAAGTCCAAGCTCTCTCGCGCAGGCGATGACCGCCAGCGAATTTGACACGTTGAAAAGCCCGGGCATAGCAAAGCTGACATTCCTCGAAACGTCGCCGCAGCGGTAGATGTATCTTACCCCGCCTGCCGCAAGGGTGATCTTGTCGGCGGTAAGCTCTGCCTCGCCCTCCGCCGCGTAGGTCAGCGAGGGGATAGTTATTTCGGAAAGATAGCGCCTGCCGTACTCGTCGTCGGTGTTGATTATCGCCTTGTCGCATATCGAGAACAGCAGCTTTTTAGCCTGGTAATAATTCTCAATGGTGCCGTGTACGTCAAGATGATCCTGCGTAAGATTGGTAAACACACCCAGCTTGAAATGACACGGACCCGTGCGCTTTTGTTCAAGCCCCTGCGAGGATACCTCCATAACGACGTATTCGCAGCCCGCGTCCGCCATTTTGCGCAGCAGCTCGAAAAGGTCATACGGCTCGGGCGTGGTGCGGGCGGTGGCGAGAATCTCGTCGCCTATCTCGTTCTGACAAGTGCCGATAAGCCCCGATTTTTTGCCGAACATCATGAGTACCTTTTTAAGAACGGTCGTGATAGTCGTCTTGCCGTTCGTTCCTGTAACGCCTATCATGGTAAGCTCTCTCTCGGGGTGTCCGAACCATGCCGCGCACAGATGCGGGTACAGCCCGCGGGTGTCGCTGACGATTATCTGATTCGGCAGTCCCATGTCATGCTCGCAGAAGACCACCCTTGCGCCGCGTTCGGACATTTCCTTTGCGGCGTTGTGACCGTCGAAAGTCCCGCCCTTGATGCACACAAACGCGAACCCCTCGGGCAGCGTGGTTCTCGTGTCGGAGGTCAGCCCCGTTATCTCCGTTTCGGGGTCAAGCTCCGTACTTATGTCAAGTTCTTTGATAAGCTCGGAAAGTTTCATTCTCTATCGTCCCTTTTACACTTATTTTTTTCTTATTTTGTTTCTGATTTTACTTTTTTGTTTTTGCTTTTACTTTGCAGGGCGGGGGATCGCTCCCGCTCGTCTGCCCGCAAATCCTGCCTTGTCGGGAAGGATTTAACTGTCCCGCGCAATTCGTTTGCGAAAATCGGCAATTTTCTTGTTTCCGTCACGATATGCAGATTCATTCATTTTGTTTGTTTTTGTTGGTTTTTCTTTAAATTGCCGATTTTAATTTTGAGCCGTTCAGTTTTCTTTTTTCGATTGAATGCTTGAACCGCTCGGACTCTGGGGGAAAACCCTTCTGAAGAAGGGTTATTCCCCTGCACGAGCTTGCTCGTGCCAATCCCTTTCCTAAGACTTTTGGTTTTCTCTTTATTATGCTTTCTTTTTTATTGCGAGCCTACCGCCGCCTGTCTGAACGTTACCGTGATCGCCGTTCCTACCGTGACCGTTCTGCCCGTCATGCTGTTCGCTTCGGCAAGACTGTCTTCCTCATTCGCCGCCGAACCAACTATCGTCATATTAAGCCCGTGACGGTGCAGCAGCTCTCTTGCCTCTTCTTTTGAATACCCCTCCACATTGGGAACCGTAACCGTTTCTTCGGAGGTGATATTGTCCGTGTAAAGCACCACCTGACCGCCGCGCTCTATCGTCACGCCCGAGGGCGACTGTCTCAGCACCGTGTCGCCGCTGCCTACTACCTTGACATTCAGCATGAGCGCTTCAAGTGTGCTTTTCGCTTCCGATACCGAGAGATATTCCTCGTTCGGCACGGCTACTTCAAGCTGTGCAAGCTCCTCGTCGGTGTATTCGGGCAGAAGTCCCATGTAGGGGAGAACGTCCGTAAGCACTTCGACGCACGCGGGCGCTGCAACCTGCGAGCCGTAAAATTTCTCGCCCTGCGGGTCGTCCACCATGATAAGCACGACTACCTGCGGGTCGTTCGCGGGGGCAAACGCGCAGTATGAAGCAACATAGTCCTTCTGACCCGTCGGGTCGATGTCGAGCTTCTGCGACGTACCCGATTTGCCGCCTATCCGATAGCCCTGAATGTAGGCGTTCGAGCCTTGCTGGTCAAGCACGACGTTTTCGAGAATGTTCCGCATTTCGGCGCTTACGCTCTCGGAAATTACCTGCCGCTTTGCGACAGGCTCGAAGTCCTTGACGATATTGCCGTTCGAGTCGATTATCTTGTCTACTATCTGCGGTGTCATTAGGTAGCCGCCGTTTATTACCGCCGAATACGCGGTTATCATCTGTATCGGGGTGATCTTGTTTGTCTGTCCGAAGGATTCCGACGCGAGATCGACAAGCGACATAAGCTCGCCGTCGCGGGTAATGCTCATCGCCTCGCCGGGAAGGTCTATCCCCGTGTAGTCGGTAAAGCCGTAGCCTTTAAGATATTTCCAGAAATTATCAATGCCGAGCTTCTGTCCTATCCTGATGAACGCAGGGTTACAGGAGTTCGTCATAGCGTCCTGGAGAGTCTGCGGCCCGTGATCTTCATTTGACCAGCAGTGATAGGGAGCCGACGCGCCCTGAACCTCTATCTGCGTGCCGCAGTAGAAGGTCTCGCTGAGCGATATGGCGTTTTCTTCAAGCGCCGCCGAGCCTGTTATTACCTTAAATACCGAGCCGGGGAAGTACAGCTCGGAAATAGCCTTGTTTTTCCATTGAATGCTCCATGCGGCGAGGCGGGTGTCGGTATATTCCTTTGATTCCTCGCCTGCCGATTCGCTTATCATGGCAAGCCTTGCCGCCATATAGGTATCGGTGATCGCGGACGGCTTGTTCGGGTCGTAGCTGTAATTGGTAGCCATAGCCAGCACACGCCCGGTCTTAGGCTCCATGATTATGCCGCAGGCGCGTTCGGAGGGCATATTGGTCTGAACTGCGTTGGCAAGCGCCTTTTCGAGGTAATACTGTATGCTCATATCAATATTCAGATAGAGCGAGTCGCCGTCCTGCGCGTCGTAGCTTTGCTTGTATTTATAGGGTATCTCGGTGCCGTACTTATCGGCGGCGGTGATTATTCTGCCGTCCACGCCCGAGAGCTTGTCGTCATAGTAGGCTTCAAGCCCGTAAACGCCGTTGCCCTCGTAATCGGTATGTCCGATCACGTTTGCGGCAAGCGAGTTCTGCGGATAGAAGCGTTTGCTTGTGGGGTCGCAGCGGATACCGTCGAGCTTGTGTTCGGTCATGAATCTCTCGATCTTATCCGCGTCGGTTTTTTCGACTTCTTTTTTGAGGATAGTGTAGCGTATCGTTTTGTCGGAGATCTTTTTAAGAAATTCGCCCTCGTCGATGCCGAGTACCTGAGGCATGAACTCGTTGAGCGCCCGTTCGCATTCGCCTGTGTTTTCAGCCTCTTCAAGCATTTTGGTAAGCTCTTCGCGGCGTTCCTCGTTGTCCTCGTCGGCAAGAGCGTCCTTGATGTCGATTATCTTCTGATCCTTTGCGTTTATGTATTCCCAGAGCATGGCGTTGTCGGAATAAACGGTGTAGACGGTAGCGCTCTGTGCGAGTACCTGTTTGTTGCAGTCGTAAATAGTCCCCCGCGAGGCTTTGACGGTGGTGCTTGTCAGCTGCTGCGAATTGGCAAGGGCGCTCCATTTGTTGCTCTCCACGATCGACACCTTATAAATGCACCACACGGTATAACCCGCGACGATCATGATAAGCAGCGTGAGCCATATAAGCACTCTGCGCCGCATTCTTTCGCTCGGTCTGTCGAACATTTGGTAAACGTCATACTCCCTTCATATCTTTAAATACAGCAAGAAAGCTAAGCACATTCATCATGTTCTTAACTTCCCTGCGCGGAAAACCTCCGCTATAATATTTTATTCATCAAAGCCCGAGATATTCCAGAAAATCGTTCCACCTGTTGGTAATCCTAACGAAAATATTTCCGTCGTCTGTCTCTACCGGTTCGGCGGCGGTGCTTTCGGTTATTTCGACATATTCTATCTGCGATCTGTCGAGCTTTTTAAGTCCGAGCCGCGTTTCGGCGTATTCCTCGACCTTTGTTAAGCCTGTCTGCTGTGCCAGCTCGGATTCAAGGCTTACGTTTTCGTCGTTCAAGATCTGAAGCTCGTTTTTGAGCGTGGTATTTTCGGAATAGAGCTTTGTAAGCTCCACCTTACCGTAGATCATCGTAATAAAAAGTGCGAATACGAACACGGCACCAACGATTATCCTGACGCTTGCGGCGTTTTTGCGGCGTTTATTTGCGCTTCTTTTGTCGCGTATCCGCTCTGCAAACTCCTCGTCCCGCTCGCCGATAAGCTCACGATCGGGATATTCATACGCAAGATTTACATTTACTGCCATATCGACCAACTCCTCTCTCAACTAAATTCTCCGTTTTTTTACACAAGTATTTTTTATGACCCGTTTTTGCGGGTTTTACGAATCAAAATAAATTTAAATAAAATAACAATAATAATTGTCTGCTTTCTTACAATTCGTGCCTTGTCTTTATTGTGCCTTTCTAATCATAGACTGTATCTCTTAATTTTTCTATCGTTCTTAACTTTGCGCTGCGGCTTCTCGGATTTTGTTCAAGCTCGTCCTTTTCAGCCGTGACAGGCTTTCTGAAAACGAGCCGTCCCATCGGTTTTTTACCGCATACACACTGCGGAAAATCCGGCGGACAGGTACACCCCGTGCAGAACTCCGCAAACCGCTTCTTCACCATGCGATCCTCCAGCGAATGAAACGTTATCACCGAAAACCGCCCGCCGACCTTCAGCAGCGAGAACGCCTCTCCGAGCGCCCTGTCAAGCTGCCCCAGCTCGTCGTTTACTTCTATCCGTATCGCCTGAAAGGTCTTGCGGCAGGGGTTTTTCTCACGCCGGATCTTCTGCGGCACGCTGTTTTTTATTATCTCGGCAAGCTCGCCCGTTGTTTCTATCGGGGCGGTCTCCCTTGCTTTTATTATTCCCTTTGCGACAGCGGGTGCAAATTTTTCCTCGCCATATTCGAAAAGAATATCCCGCAGGCGCTCGTAAGCATAGCCGTTCACAACGTCCCTCGCGGACATTCCCTCACCGCTCATGCGCATATCGAGCGGCGCGTCGGCGTGGAAGGAAAAGCCCCTCTCCGCCGCGTCAAGCTGGTGCGACGAAACGCCGATGTCGAGCAGTACGCCGTCCACGCGGTCAATGCCCTTTTCGGCAAGCACCGAACGCATATCGGAAAACTCGGCGCGTATCACCTCCGCAGGCAGACCCGCAAGCCTTTCCCCCGCCGCCTTCACCGCTTCGGGGTCGCGGTCGAGAGCGATGAGCCGCCCTTTCCCGGCTTCGAGCCGCGAGGCTATCCCGAACGAATGTCCGCCGCCGCCCGCCGTTCCGTCAACATAAACGCCGTCGGGCTTTATTCCGAGCGAATCTATCGTCTGCGTGAAAAGCACAGGAGTATGTTCAAAGCCATTCATCAGAACTCCGCCCCCTTTAGCGCTTCCATGAGTACGTCATCGGTAAAGCCGCTGTTTATGCTTTCCCAGCGTCCCGGCTCCCATATCTCGCAGTGGTCGTCAACGCCGCAGACAACGGCTTCGCCCTCTATCCCCGCCATAGCCCTGAGCCTTGACGGGATAAGTATGCGCCCCTGCTTGTCCGTTTCGGCATCGACGGCGCTTGCTATGAACGCCCTTTGCAGAGGGATGCGTTCAGCCATGCGCAGCGCGTTCAGCCTTCCCGCAAGGTCGCCGAATGCCTGTTCGGTGTAGACGAATATGCAGCCGTCCGTCCCCCTTGTCAGCACGAGATGCTCGCCCATTTGCTCGCGGAGCTTTGCGGGAAAAGCCATTCTGCCCTTAGCGTCCACCGACTGCTCGTATGTTCCCTTAAGCAACGGACTTCCCCTCCCGCGCGCAGATATGCACGGGGAGAATCTTTTATGGGACGGCTCACCACTTTTACACACTTTTCACCCCGCTAAGATTATTATACACTATTTAATTAAAAAGTGCAAGTGCCAAAAACAACAAATCGCAGCTTTCAGAGTGAAATTTTTCGGACACCGGGCGAAAAATGTCGGCTTTAAGCCTTTAAATAGGTTACGAATCAACGGGAAAAGGTTACAAATTGTAACTTGTAAACTTTTTGTAAATTCTCGTGTACAATTCGGAATAAGGGCAAAATATGCCGTTATCGCGGCGGCGGACGGGATATGCCGCGCCGCAGGTGAAAAACGCATTAAATCGCATTATATGCCGCTGCTTTAATTCATTATAACACAATATGTTGTATACGTCAAGCGTTGTCATATACTTTTCACAATGCTTTCACGCGGCTTGCCTGTTTTCGTCGCAGAAGCCCGAAGCGGCGATATTGTTACAAAAGATTACAAATAATGACTTGCTTCGGAACGCGGTTGCCGTCCTGCTTTGACTTTATAAATTTTTTATGAACTACGCCTGAATTGGTTAAATTATGTATATCTGCTTTTTATTGAAATCGCTGTTGCTAAACGTTTGAAACGCTTTTTTTGCCGCTGTTTTTTGTGCATTATATAAAAAATATTCGGCTTAATTTTTTTGATATGTAAATATATTGACAAAAGCCACATAAAATGCTATAATAATATAGTAAACATAGACTAAAAGACGGGAGATGACCGGCTTGGGACCGATGATTTTTGCCTATAGTATTGACGTACTGAAATATATGCCTGTGGGCGATATTACCGTCGCGGGGCTTGGCATTGCAATGTTCATACTGCTTTTTCAGTCGTCTTCGCACAGGAACAAGCTCTTCAATCTCACCCTGCTGATGATAATCTCCGTGCTGATAGCGTCGTATTCGAACATGATCTTTCACAGCCTTCTTGACGGCGCTTCGGACTATAAGTTCATTATCTACGCCTCAAGGCTTATACACTATGCGGCTCTCAGCTGTGTGCTTATCATTTATATCAGGTATCTTGAAGAGCCGCTGTGGATCCACCCGGACGCAAGGAAGAAATACAACCGCTCGACCGTAATAATGAACATCTGCGCCTGCGTTATTGATATAGCCGCCACGCTCACGGGCAAGGGCTTCGTGCTGCTGCCGGAGGGCGGCTGTCAGAACGGCTTCAATATCTTCATGGTGCTGTATATCCTGCTGGTTTCGACGATCTTCTTTATCACCATACGATACCGCACAAGGATACTGCGGCAGATATTCTCGGGTCTGCTCGGCATGAACATTGTCTCGCTCGGCATCATGGTGATGCAGCTGCAGCACGGGCAGTTCTCTTATACCACGGTCTCCTATTTCTTTCCGATACTGGGTATAATATTCATGTTTCATTCGAACCCCTACGACGTTGATACGGGCGCTATTTCGGAGGATTACTTCTATTCCGAGCAGGACGACATGATCGAGCATAAGCACGAATTTACGCTTATGTGCTGCCATATGCAGAGCTTTTTCTCGCTTATCCGAAATAATCAGGAATTTAAACACGAATACAATCTGTTTTTCCGCCGCAACATGACGCGGGGCGTGCTTTACCGCTTTTCGGGCGGCAGACTTCTTATGAGCCTGCCCGCCGACGAGCGCAGCGAGGCTGTCGTCCGCACGATGCTTGATGAATTTACCAAGCTGTATGAGCATTTCCGCATAGATTACCGCATTGTTATCTGCCACTCCTGCAAGGAGATAACTTCGGCGCGTGACTATGTGAAACTCATAGAATATACCGAATCAATGGTGCCTAACTGCGGCATACACATCATTGACGAGAGCGACATCAAGGGCTTTTACAACTCCGACTACATCGTGACCGAGCTGCGCGACATTGCGGCAAAGCGCGACTTTGACGACCCCCGCGTTCTTGTCTACTGCCAGCCTGTCTACAACCTTAACACGCGCTCCTACGACACTGCCGAAGCGCTCATGAGACTGCGGCTCGACAAAACGGGCATGGTATTTCCCGACGTATTTATCCCGCTTGCCGAGCAGCATGACTGCATACACACAATGAGCCTTATAATCTTAAACAAGACCTGCAAGGCGGTGAAGGAGCTTCTTGAAGAGGGCTACGACGTTCAGCGCGTTTCGGTCAACTTCTCCGTGATCGACCTGCGTTACGACAGCTTTTGCAGCGATGTGAAGGAAATAATCGGCGCGAACGGCATACCTTTCAGCAAGATAGCCGTCGAGATAACCGAGAGCCGTTCGGACAGCGATTTCAACGTGATGAAGCAGCGTGTTATCGAGCTGCGCGAGCTGGGGATAAAGTTCTACCTCGACGATTTCGGCACGGGCTATTCGAACTTCGAGCGTATCATGGAGGTACCCTTCGACATAATCAAATTCGACCGTTCGCTGCTTATAGAATCTGGGCGCAGCGAGACGGGAGAATTTATGGTAGGCACCTTTGCGGGAATGTTCCGCAAGCTGAATTACTCGGTGCTTTTCGAGGGCGTTGAGGACGAGCATGACGAGCAGCATTGTATAAATATGCAGGCGAGCTATTTGCAGGGGTACAAATACTCAAAGCCGATACCGATAAGCGAACTGAGATTTTTCTTGGGAAGACATCATGAATAAAGAACGATCCGCAGAGAACGCCGCGTTTTTTGCGGATCATTTTTTTCGCAATAGTTTTAATACTATTCCTCGACCAAATTCGCAACAATCTTCACCACCATGGACACGAATTTGGTCGAGGAACAGTATAATAAGCGCAAAGTGAGGGCAGTATAATGCCGGCAAGCTCGTGCAGGGGGAGACCCCATTCCTAAGACTTTTGGTTTGCCCTTGCTCGGCGTTTTTTCTGAAAAGTCATGTTACGCAAACAGTCAATGACAATAGTTTGCCATGTATTGCATTATTGTTTGATTTATGGTATAATTATATAAAAATCCGCCGCCGTTAGTTTTATATTAATGTATTTCTGCTTAAAAAATATGACTAACGATAACGATTTAGATGACGATATAAGGCGATTTTTATGAGATTTCCGGAGTGCAAAAACGCCGGTTTTTGACAACGCCGCAGGCAAGCAACGGCGGAATTCTCTTCCGGCGGGTCAGCACTCTGAACGGACAGGACAGGACGGAACAGAAAGGCAGGAGGATACCATGCTCAAAAATAAAATAACGTATCTTATTGAACTTCTTAGCGCCGACAGCAGGCAGCTTGCGATGTATTCGGATTTTTCGGAATCGGTCGTCAGCAGGCTAAAGACAGGTGCCCGTCAGCCCGACAAGGACAGCCGCACAATATCCAAGCTGGTTCGCGGCGCGTATCTTTGCAGCGAGGACAAAGGCAGGCTCGACGCGCTTTGTCTTGCTATCGGCTGCGCGGACGGCGACCGCGATATAAAGACGGTCTGCACGGCGCTTACCGACTGGCTTTTTGACGGCAGGGAGGTCGATTCCTTCGCCGCCGACAGCAGCTCCGCGGGCGGGGAGAACGGCTCTGTGTTCGGGAGAAAGCTCGGGATACTCATGGAACTGGCGGAGCTTTCCAACAGCCGCCTGAGCAAGGCGGTGAATGTCGATCCTTCATATATAAGCAGGCTTCGCGCAGGCGGCAGGCAGATAAAGCGCAGCAACAAGCTCCCCAAGCGTATATGCGATATTTTGGCGGCAAGGCTCATCGAAAAGGACTGCCTGAACGAGCTTTCCATGATGATAAGCCTGCCTGTCGGTAGCTTCGGCACGGAGGAGCTTTCGGACAGGCTTCTGCGGTGGCTTTCCGAAAGGGATTCGCCCGATGATCTTATAATCGTAAGGCAGTTCATCAGGAGCCTTGAAAATTTCCCCGCGCAGTTCGAGCTTCCCGAGCTGCCGATAGACGACAAATGCGTTTTCTCGGACAGCTACTTCGGCACGGAGGGTCTGCGGCAGGCGGTGGTGAGGTTTCTTTGTCAGGCGCTGAGAAATGAGAGCCGCGAGCTTATGCTCTATTCCGACGCGGGGCTTGAATGGCTGGGGAACAATTTTCTCACGCGCTGGACGGCGCTTATGACCGCCTGCATAAAAAAGAACACCCGCATAAAGATAATCCACAACGTTGACAGGAACGCCTGCGAACTGCTTACCGCCATAACCGACTGGCTGCCGCTTTACATGACCGGGCTTATCGAGCCTTATTACTGCGTGAGAAAGCAGGGCGAGCGCTTTGGCTGCACTATCTTTTTAGACCCCGGCAGCGCCTGCGTGGAGAGCTTCTGCGTAAAGTCGATAGAAAGCTCTGCCGAGTATTCCTATATAACCGACCCCGAAGGGCTGGAGAATTGCCGCCGTAATTTTGACGCGCTTCTGAGCGACAGTCTTCCTTTGATAAAAATATCTCCTGCGCCGCAGCAGATGCAGGGGAATTGTTCGGTGCTGAATATGGGGAAAATACAGATATGTCTTAGTAACAGGAGCGTTATTGTGAATAAGCTCTCGGAGCCGTTTATGAGTTTTTCCGCTACGCACCCGCTGGTGTGCTGTGCGTTCAGGAATTTTGTAGAGGGGCAGAGCGGCGAGTGAAAAAATATTTGCGTGAAACCGCAAAGCTGGGCTTGGGAAGTTGAAAATAATCGCAAAGCGCGGGCATATCAAAAGTCTTAGGAAGGGTGGCTGCATTAACTATGTTAATGCCAGCAAGCTCGTGCAAGGGTATAACCCTTCTTCTTGCATGAACTTGTTCGTGCCAACCCCTTCCTAAGACTTTTGGTTTGCCCCTGCTTTGCGATGATTGACAGCATTGCTTATCTATGGTATAATACATTCGTCCGCTTTTGCCGCATGAACGGTCGGCGGACAAGTCTGAATCTCCCCGGAAGTGATGAACGATGCAGAACAATGTGTGCTATAATTGCTATAATTATATACCTGCGGGAAGCGTAGTCTGTCCCTTCTGCGGCTATAACGCCGCCGATGACGCGGGAAGATTCCCCCTTGCGCTGCCGCCCGGCACTTCTTTGGGCGGAAGGTACGTTGTCGGCAGAGTGCTGGGTCAGGGCGGCTTCGGCATTACTTATATGGCGCTCGATTGCGTGACAAGACAGCGTGCGGCGATAAAGGAGTATTTCCCCGAATCAATGGCGGCGAGAACGGTCTTCCCGATAGTAACGCCCAATTCCCGCGACCGCGAGGAGAACTTCGCTTATGGCAAAAGCTGTTTTCTTGAAGAGGCAAAGACCCTTGCGGAATTTATCGGCGACCCGAATATCGTAATGGTACAAGGCTGTTTCGAGGAAAACGGTACGGCTTATTTCGTCATGGATTACGTTGAGGGCGAAAGTCTTCAGGATTATGCCAGGCGGCGCGGCGGTACGGTAGACTGGCAGACGGCAAAGAGCATTATGTATCCCGTGATGAGGGCGCTGGCGGTCGTGCATTCAAAGGGGATAGTCCACCGCGACGTAGCGCCCGACAATATCTTTATAACGACCGACGGCTCGATAAAGCTGCTCGATTTCGGCGCGGCAAGATACAGCTTGGGCGACCGCAGCCGCAGCCTTGACGTTGTGCTGAAACACGGCTTTGCGCCGAAGGAGCAGTACGCAAGGCACGGCAGGCAGGGACCCTTCACCGACGTTTACGCGGTCGCCGCCTCGATGTACTTCATTATTACGGGGCGGGTGCCGCCCGATTCGATAGACCGCATGGAGCATGACGAGCTTATCCCGCCGAGCGTTCTGGGCGCGGATATTCCTCCTGCTGATGAACACGCTCTGCTGACGGCGCTTGCCGTTCAGACCGCCGACAGATACAAAACGATGAACGAATTTCTGACGGCTCTATATCCGGCATACGCACAGCGGCAGAATTATCCGCCAAGTCAGTCTGTTGAGCAGAGTTATCCGCAAAATCAGCCGATTCGGCAGAATTATCCGCCAAGTCAGCCGATTGCACAGAGTTATCCGCAAAGTCAGCCGATTCGGCAGAATTATCCGCCAAGTCAGCCGATTGCGCAGAGTTATCCGCAAAGTCAGCCGATTCGGCAAAGCTACACGCCAAGTCAGCCGATTCGGCAGAGCTACACGCCAAGTCAGCCCGAAGAAGACGACACGGAACAGACCATGCCGCCCGAGCATTTCGCCATACCGAAGGCGGAAAATCAGCAGCCTGTTTACGGTACGTCGGGAATGTACGGTTCGGAAACGCCCGCGCCCGCGCCGCAGACACCTCAGCCGCAGACGGTATCACGGCAGCAGAAGGCTTCGGAAAATCCGCGCTTGAAAAGGAAAGCCGCTGCCGCAGCGGCGGCGGTCGTGTTGCTTGCAGTGGGCGGAATTATTGCCGTGAAAGCGTTCGGAAACCGCGACAGCGGAGAGTCTGCCGAAAAGACTACAACTGTTATGACACCCGCGCCCGTTACGACTTCTGCATCTTTTACAGACGTTTCCCTGCCTGACAGTTCGGAATTTAACAGTTCCGGCGATTATTCGGAATCCGATGCTGAAAGCAATATAGATCCCCCTGTACATCACAATGGTACGGCGGATAATATAGTTATCATGTATAACGGCTACCAATGCAGCGGCTCGTTTACCGGCACTCTGTACGGCGGGGACGTTCCCGACGGCGAGGGCGTATTCACTGCTTCATACACGGACGATGACAACGACCTGCACAATATCACCTGCACGGGACGGTTTGTGAACGGAGAAATGACGGGCGATTTTACGGTACGCGATATATGCGGCGGAGAGGTATCCGATTATACGGGCGCTCTCGTCGGCGGAATGATGCACGGTGAAGGCACGATAGAGGTGACTTTCGAAAACGGAACAGATCTCGTGCAGAAAGGCGTATGGGATAACGGCAGCCTGAACGGCAAGGGCACGGCAAAAATAAAATACGCAGGCGGCGGAGAGCTTGATTATGAGGGCAACTTTGAAAATTCGAACTTCTGCGGAAACGGAACTGTCGCCGTTAGTTATACTGACGGCTCGAAGACGGTTTACAATGGCGAATTTAAAGACAACAACAAGCACGGCGTGGGAACGATTGAAATAACAAGCGCTTCGGGGCTTGCCGATACCTACGAGGGCGAATGGGCGGACGACAAAAAGGAAGGTACCGGAAAATATAAGGGCAACGATGAAAACGGCGACGTTGTAACATACGAGGGCGAATGGAAGGACGACAGCCGCAACGGAAACGGTTATTATCGGGTAGATCACAGCGACGGGACTTCATTCACCGCCGAAGGAATATTCAAAGATTCTTCACTTTACACGGGCAAAAAAATATGGTATGATAAAGAAGGCACCATTACCAATGCGGAAAATTACAGGGACGGCGAGTATGTGCCTGATAAATGACATGGAGGTAACAAGATATGACAATGACCGGATACGGCAATATCATAAATTCGGGCGCGGGGCAGAAGCCCTGCCCGTGCGGGAATGCCGCTCCCGATTATTGCCGCGCCCTGCGGCAGGGCATTTTTACGCCGATACCCGCAGACAGCCTTATTAATGCACGGACGATACGCTATCCCGCCGGATTCAGAGCCTTCGATCTGAAAGACTTCGGCGGAAGCGCTCGGACGTTTTGCTGCTGACTATGGGATTTTTTTCATGGCTCAGATCGCTTGGCGGCGCGGAGAGAAACAAGCCCCGCGAAGGAGAGGCACAAGCTGCAAAGAAAGCTCCCTCCCCGCCGACAACGACACCACCGACTGCGCCTGTCGCTCCGACCGTTTCGCCCGCCGCACGGCGTTTAAGCTACTGCGGAGCCAGTATTCAGGGGGCGGGCAGGCGGAGAAGTCAGGAGGATTATTTTGCATTCGTCAATCTTTTTGACGAAAAGATGATACTCGAACGCGGACTTCTTGCCGCCGTTGCCGACGGAATTGGCGGTATGCAGGGCGGAAGGCTCGCCGCCGAGATCGCTATAAACACGCTGCGCGATGCTTTCCGGCAGTTCGGGCTTTCGGGCGATATTCCCGAACAGCTCTGCGGCGCTGCACGCTCTGCCAGTGCCGCCGTGTACGAGGAGCTTCGGGACGAGGGCGGGTGTACGCTTGCCGTCTGCATGATATACGGCGAAAAGCTCTATATGCTCAGTATCGGGGACAGTTTCATTTATTTAAGGCGAAACGGCAGTCTTTACCGTCTGAACCGCGATCAGAATATTTTGCACGCACGTTATCTTGAAGCGCTCCGCAGCGGCACCACCGACAGGAGCCTTGCCGAAGGCGACGAGAGGAAGGCGGAGCTTTCGCAGTTCATCGGTATGGAAAGTCTTGACGATATTGATTATTTCAGGAGACCTCTTCCGCTGTTGGACGGCGATGTACTGATTGTCTGTACCAACGGTGCGGGCGGGGTACTTTCCAAGGAGGAAATTTTTGCGGCGCTTGGGAAGTCTTCGCCGGGAGATATGTGCAGTGCTCTTGAGCGGGGGATTCTTGAAAAAGAGTTGTCTGAGCAGGATAATTATACCGCGCTTGTTATAAAATGTTCGTACTAAAAATTAGCAATGCAGTAAACCGAGAAGTGAGGGCAAACCAAAAGTCTTAGGAAGGGGTTGGCACGAACAAGCTCGTGCAAGAAGAAGGGTTATCCCCCGGAAAAGCCGGCGGCGTTCGAAAACTAACGGTAAAAAGAAAACTGTTCGGTTCAAAATTAAAATCGGCAATTTCAAGAAAATCTAACAAAAACGCAGAAGAGAATAGTTCTGCAAAACGTGACGGAAACAAGGAAATTGCCGATTTTAATTTGCGGGAAGAGCGGTCTGAACGAAGTTTGCATGAACCTAAGGTTCATGCCGACAGGCGATATTTCGCAAACGAATTGCGCGAAGGTCAGAAAATCGCGGCGGTGGGGAAATTGTGCCGACAAGCGGCGGGGCAAGCCCACGCCCTACAAGTCTTGTGATACTCCGAATTTGTGCAAGTTGACAATGTTGCTCATTTATGGTTAGCATAGTATAAAAAGGAACTGATGTTTATTATGTATGGTATGCCCTTTAAAATAACCGCGCTTATTTCCGCAGGATATGGGGTGACGGCGCTATGTTAGTAATTGACAGCTTTGCATTCACCGACAAGGGCGGCAGAGACCACAACGAGGATTCGGTGCTGGAGCGCAGGCTTGAAGGCGGAATGGTCTTTGTGGCGGCGGACGGTCTCGGCGGACACAGCCACGGCGAGGTGGCTTCGGGCTGCATAACTGAGCATTTTTCCGAAGCGGATCTCGATCCGCAGACCGAACCCGCCGAATGGCTGCGCCGCGAGCTTGAAGCCGCCAACAACAGGCTTCTGGCACTCAAAAAGAAACGTCACAGCGGCATGAAAAGCACAGCCGCCGTGCTGCTCATCGCAGGAAAAAAAGCCTGCTGGACGCACGTTGGCGACACGAGGATATATTATCTTCACGACGATTCCGTTTTCTCGGTCACGGAAGATCATTCGGTGGCGTTCAAGAAATTCCTTGTGGGAGAGATCACTTACGATCAGATCGGCATGGACGAGGATCAGTCGTCGCTGCTAAG
The DNA here is from genome assembly GCA_902776945.1 of uncultured Ruminococcus sp. Lineage (GTDB taxonomy): Bacteria > Bacillota > Clostridia > Oscillospirales > Ruminococcaceae > YE71. The sequence goes on along the minus strand of CACYSH010000012.1, from coordinate 10,609 downwards.
GTCGGTCGGCAGCGAGGATAGGTTCATTCCCGAAAGCGGGTCTTCGGACATTAAGGCGGGGGACGCTTTTCTGCTCTGCACCGACGGGCTTTGGAAATATGTCCTGCGCAGTGAGGTGCTTATTGACCTGCTGAAATCCGAAAGCGCCCGCGAATGGGCGGAAAATCTGCTGCTGAGGTATATGGAGCGGGCGGAGAAGGGCTGCGATAATGTCTCGCTTATAACGGTTATGATAAAATGAGCGATGTCGTAATGGTCATAATGTAGGGGCGTGCATTCTTCTAAAGAAGGTTTCTCCCGCCCTTGCGCGAGCTTGCTCGTGTCACCCCATTCCTAAGACTTTTGGTTTGCCCCTGCTTTGCGATTTACTACATATTTCAATATGCCATACCTTCACCCGGGGAGCCTTTGCTTTGAAAGCTCCCCGGTGTTTTTTGTCTTAAAATCCGAAAAACACGGATTTTTCATGAAATGTTTGGTTTTGTCGGCTATTGACAAATATTGCACGGCATGATATAATAAAAATGCTGCGAAAAATTACTTACATAATAAAGCAGGGAGGTGTTCGCCGCGGATTCGGTCGTAAAGAAGGAAACACGGTTCATCGCCGCCTGGGAGGTCATATTTTCGGTCGCTTTGCAGGCGGTGTTCCTCGTTGTCGGAAAATGGGATTACACCGTGCTGCTCGGGAATCTGCTCTCGGGTATCGCGGCGGTGGCTAATTTCTGGCTTATGGGCGTTACCGTGGTGAAAACGCTCGAAAAACAAAAGGACGATGAAAAGGAGGCGCGGCAGTTCGCAAAAACGTCGCAGACCCTGCGGTATACCATGCTGGTGATCGTCGGCGCTGTCGGGCTTTCGCTGCCCTGCTTTAACTTATACAGCGTGCTTATCCCGCTGCTTTTCCCGAGAATTTCGGCGTGGATAAGAATGATGTTTGTCAAAGACGCGGGTAACACCGGGGACGAGACCTCCGGCGATACCGATGCCAATGACGCGGAAAGAGGTGAAAACGTTTAATGAATGATAATAATACTGTGGAGCTTGCCAAAGGAAAGCCCGAAATGAAGCAGCCGACAGGCGGCTTTAAATTTGCCGATTTTCTGCTCGTGCTGATGATGCTGCTGCCGATAGCGGCGGGAATAACGCTCAAAGTGCTGTTCGCCACGCCGACCAAAGGCATTGAGATCAAGGGTCCTATGATCTACTGCACGTTCGAGCTGCCCGTTCAGCCGCTGCCGATAACCGAAGCGCAGGTCAATTCGTGGCTCGTGATGATCTCGATAACGGGCTTTGCGCTGTTCCTGACGCACGGCATACGCGCAAGGGTATACACGAAGCGGCAGTTCATCGCCGAATGGATAGTCGAGAAGGCGGAAGGGCTTGTCAAGACCAACATGGGCGAGTATTTCGCGGGCTTTTCGCCGTTTATCGCGGCAATGCTGGCGCTTTCGGCGTTCTCAAGCCTGATGTCGCTTGCGGGACTTTTCCCGCCGACCTCCGACCTTAACGTTGTTACGGGCTGGGCGATACTCACGTTTATACTTATCACGGCTTACAGAATGAAGTGCGGTCCGCTGACGTACTTAAAGACCTTCGGCGACCCCGCACCCGCTATGGCTCCGCTCAACATCATAAGCGAGCTGGCGACCCCTGTTTCGATGTCGTTCCGTCATTACGGAAACATTCTTTCGGGTTCGGTAATCTCGGTGCTTGTCGCTGCGGGACTTGGCGGACTTTCGGAGCTTATCTTCGGCAGCTTTGCCGAGACCTTCCCCGTGCTGAGAGTAGGTCTGCCTGCGGTGCTGAGTATCTATTTCGATGTGTTCAGCGGCGTTTTGCAGGCGTACATATTCGCTATGCTGACGATGCTTTACACGGCGGGCGCGTTCCCGGCTGACGAGTTCTTCAAGCGCCACCCGGACAAGGCACCCAAAACGACCGCAGAGGCGTAAACTATGGCTAAGGCGTATAACTGCCACGACTGCGGCGCGGAAATGACTTATGGCTACATCTTTCCTCAAATGGCTTGCAGCGGGCTGATATGGGCACCGCCGGAATGCTTCAGGGACGGCGTGTTCGGCAAAAGGATACCGTTTAAGGAGATGAAGGACATCTCCGACAAGGGGCTTCAGATACCGCTCGGAAACGACCTTATCGCCGATATGACCGGAGCATACTGCTGCCGCAGGTGCGGAGTTACGATCATCAAGGTTAAAAAGTAAGTAAAGTAAACAATTTATATGGAGGTAGAATTTATGGAACTGGCAATTGGAATCATTCTCGGCTGCTGCGCTTTGGGCGCTGGTATCGCTATGATCGCGGGTATAGGTCCCGGTATCGGTGAAGGTAACGCCGTTGCTAAGGCTTGCGAGGCTATCGGAAGACAGCCCGAAAGCTCGGGCAAGGTTACGACCACCATGCTCATGGGCTGCGCCGTTGCGGAGACCACCGGTCTGTACGCGCTCGTTATCGCTATACTGCTGATATTCGTAGCTCCCGGCAGATTCGTTGACATTATGCTCAAAGCGGTAGGAAAGTAAGTGAGGAAATATGCAGTCGGCAGATATTATTTCGTTAAATATATGGCAGATTGTCATTTCCCTCTGTAACCTTACAATTCTTTTCTTTATTATCAAAAAGCTGCTTTTCAAGCCCGTTAAGAAGCTCTTGGCCGAACGCGAGGCTCTTGCAAACGCCGAGTACGACAAGGCGGCTGCCGCCCGCGCCGAAGCCGAAAAGAGCCGCGGCGAATGGGACGAAAAGATGAAGACCGCCGACGCGGAGGCTGACCGCATCGTCAAGAACGCTTCGGATAACGCAAAGCTTTTGAGCGAACGTATCGAGAACGACGCGAAGGAAAAGGCGGAGCATATCCTTACCTCTGCGCGTGAGGGCGCGGAGCTGGAATACAAGAAGGCTTCCGACAGCCTGCGTTCGCAGATAGCCGACGTTTCCGCCTCGATAGCCGAAAAGGTCATCGGCAGGCAGATCGACGAAAAGATCCATCACGAGCTTATCGACTCGTTCCTTGACGGGATAGGTGACAGCAATGAATGATACCGCTAACGAGTACGCAAGGGGACTTTACATGATAGCCGCCGAGGAGCGCCGCGAACGCGAATACCTCGAAGAGCTGCGCACGGTGGCGGAAATGTTCGACAAAAACCCCGAATATCCGGTGATATTATCGGCTCCCTCGATACCTACATCAGAACGCGCCGCGCTTATCGAAAAGGCTTTCGGCAACGCGGTCTCGGTGAACGTCGTATCGTTTTTAAAGCTGCTTTGCCGGAAGGGGTATATCTATCTTTTCAAGGACTGCTTTGAGGAATTTCGCAAGCTCTATCTCGATTTCTCCGGCACGGTGAGAGCCGTTGTCACGAGTGCGGTCGAGCTTACCGATTCGGAAAAGATAAAGGTTCAGGAGAAAATGCACGCGCTTACGGGACATTCGGCGATGCTTAGATACACCGTCGATCCGTCCATACTGGGCGGCATTATAATAAGGACGGACGACCGCATTATAGACGGTTCAGTCCGCCGCCGCCTTAAAGAAATCAAGGAAGTGATAAAGAAGTGAAGATAAAGCCCGAAGAAATAAGCAGCATAATCAAGGAGCAGATAAAGGCATATTCGCAGAAGGCGGAAATGCACGAAACGGGCACCGTAATCCGCACGGGCGACGGTATCGCCACTATCTACGGTCTGCGCCGCTGTATGTCGAACGAGCTGCTCGAATTTGAGGACGGCAGCTACGGCATCGCGCAGAACTTAGAGGACGAGACCGTTTCGGCGGCGATACTTGCCAACTCCAGCAATATAAAGGAAGGCTCTACGGTAAGATGTACCGGCAGAGTTCTGTCCGTACCCGCGGGCGAGGCTATGCTCGGAAGAGTAGTAAACGCGCTCGGTATCCCGATAGACGACAAGGGCATAATTGACACCACCGAGACCCGCCCCATTGAAGCGGAGGCTCCCGGCATAATCGCCCGTCAGAGCGTTGACCGCCCGCTGCACACAGGAATCAAGGCTATCGACAGCATGATACCGATAGGCAGGGGTCAGCGTGAGCTTATCATCGGCGACCGTCAGACAGGTAAGACCGAGATAGCCATTGACACCATTATAAATCAGAAAAATACAGGCGTTATCTGTATCTATGTTGCGATAGGTCAGAAAAATACCTCGATAGTTCAGCTTGCGGGTCAGCTTGAAAGAGCGGGTGCGCTGAAAAATACGATCATTGTAGCGGCTTCGGCTTCGGAGAGCGCTCCGCTCCAGTATATCGCGCCTTATTCGGGCTGCGCTATGGCGGAGTATTTCCGCGAGCAGGGCAAGGACGTACTTATCGTTTACGACGACCTTTCAAAGCACGCCGTTGCTTACCGTGCGCTTTCGCTGCTGATACGCCGTCCGCCGGGGCGCGAGGCTTATCCCGGAGACGTTTTCTATCTGCATTCGAGACTGCTCGAAAGAGCTGCCTGCGTGAACGCGGAAAACGGCGGCGGCTCGATAACGGCGCTGCCTATCGTTGAAACGCAGGCGGGCGACGTTTCGGCATATATCCCGACAAACGTGATCTCCATAACCGACGGACAGATATTCCTGGAGACCGAGCTTTTCCATTCGGGCGTTATCCCCGCGATAAACCCCGGTATCTCGGTAAGCCGTGTCGGCGGTTCGGCACAGCTGAAAGGCATGAAGAAGGTCTCGGGTACGTTAAAGCTGCTCTATTCGCAGTACCGCGAGCTGCAATCCTTCGCGCAGTACGGCTCCGACCTTGACGCTGATACAAAGGCGCGTCTGGCTTTGGGTGACAGAATTGTTGCCGTGCTTAAACAGGGCAGAAACGCCCCTGTGCGCCCTGGCTGCATGATCGCCATTGTTTACGCGGTGATCAACGGCTATCTGAACAATGTGGCGGTAAGCGACGTTGAGGACTACGAGCAGCAGCTTTACGCTCTGCTTGAAGGCGAGTTCCCCGGGCTGCTCGAAAGGCTCGAAAACGGCTTCTACGACAAAGAGGACGAGGAAGGCATTAAGAAAGCCCTTGAAAGGCTGGGTAGGTGATAGGCTTTGGGAGCAGATATTAAAAAGCTGAAAGGTCGCATACGCAGTATCGACTCAACGCTTCACCTTACGAAAGCAATGGGGCTTGTGGCTTCATCGAAGATACGCAAGGCAAACGACGCTATGAACGCCGCCAACGACTACGCGGAAGCGGCGGGCGGCATTATCCGCAGGCTTGCCGCCGAAGAGGGCTGCCGCAGCAATAAATATCTGCGCAAGCCCGAGGAGCCTTTCACCAAGCGCATACTTATCGTTGTTGCGGGTGACAGAGGTTTGGCGGGCGGCTACAACGCGGGGATCTTCCGCACGCTGAGGGATAACGAGGACGCTAAGGGCGCTGAGATAATCCCTATCGGCAAGAAAGCCTGCGACAGGCTGGGCTACAAGGGCGGCTACGCTTCGGCGGAGAATTTCTCGTTCGAGAACGCTTCGGAGCTTTCGGATAAGCTCTGCCGCGCCTTTGCGGAGGGCGAGACCGACTGCGTGGAGGTGCTTTGCACCGAGTACATCAACATGATGACTCATCAGCCGCGCATTGTAAGGCTTTTCCCGCTTGAAAGGGGAGAAGCGGAAAGCGGCGGCAGCACCGAGTTCGAACCGAACGAGGACAAGGTAATGACCACGTTCATGTCCGATTACATCACGGGAATGCTGACGGCGCTCGTCCGCGAGAGCTTTGCTTCAGAGGTAGCGGCGCGGCGCGTGGCTATGGACAACGCGGGCAAGAACGCCCAGCAGATGATAGACGACCTGAAGCTCGAATACAACCGCGCACGCCAGTCGATAATCACGCAGGAGATAACCGAGATAGTCGCGGGCGCAGGAGAAAACTAAAACAGTTAACAGATAAAAGATAATAGATAAAAGATATGGTCATCGAAGTAAAAAGCGGGTTCATTGTCAAATATCTATTATCTGTTATCTATTCACTATTAACTATTTTTAAGGAGCTATGTAATTTATGGCTGTTTCAAGAGGAGTAGTGGCGCAGGTCATGGGACCTGTCGTGGACGTTCGCTTTGAAGAAGGCGAGCTGCCCGCGATATTCAATGCGCTTGAAATAGATACCGATAAAAAGCTGACCGTCGAGGTCGCGCAGCATATCGGCGACAACACCGTGCGCTGCATATCTATGGCATCGACCGACGGTTTAAGGCGCGGCACCGAGGTCATCGACACCGGCAACCCGATACAGGTACCCGTCGGCAGAGCGACTTTGGGGCGCATTTTCAACGTGCTCGGCAAGGCTGTTGACGATATGCCCGACCCCGAAAGCACCGAAAAATGGAACATTCACCGCCTTGCCCCCGATTACGATGAGCTTTCAAGCTCTATGGAGATCCTTGAAACGGGCATAAAGGTAATCGACCTGCTCTGCCCCTATTCAAAGGGCGGTAAGATAGGTCTGTTCGGCGGCGCGGGCGTTGGCAAGACGGTTCTTATAATGGAGCTTATAAACAATATCGCAAAGGAACACGGCGGACTTTCGGTATTCACCGGTGTTGGCGAGCGTACCCGCGAGGGAAACGACCTTTACAACGAGATGAAGGAATCCGGCGTTTTGCAGAACACCACGCTCGTTTACGGACAGATGAACGAGCCGCCCGGAGCGAGAATGAGAGTTGCACTTTCGGGTCTTACTATGGCGGAGTATTTCCGCGACAGCGAGGGACAGGACGTTCTGCTTTTCATCGACAATATTTTCCGTTTCACGCAGGCAGGCTCGGAGGTTTCGGCGCTGCTCGGACGTATGCCCTCCGCCGTTGGCTATCAGCCGACTCTTGCGACCGAAATGGGCGCTTTGCAGGAGAGAATCACCTCAACTAAGCGAGGTTCGATCACGTCGGTTCAGGCGGTCTATGTTCCCGCCGACGACCTTACCGACCCCGCGCCTGCGACGACCTTCGCGCACCTTGACGCTACGACGGTTCTTTCGCGTGGGATTGCTTCGCAGGGTATTTATCCCGCCGTTGACCCGCTGGAATCGACGAGCCGTATTCTCTCGCCCGAAATTGTCGGTGAAGAGCATTACGCCGTGGCGAAAGAGGTTCAGCGCGTACTCCAGCGTTATCAGGACTTAATGGACATCATCGCAATCATGGGTATGGACGAGCTTTCCGACGAGGACAAAATGCTTGTTCAGCGTGCGCGTAAGATACAGCGTTTTCTTTCGCAGCCGTTCACGGTTTCCGAAAAGTTCACGGGTATTGAGGGCGTGTATGTGCCGCTTGCCGAGACTATCCGCGGCTTTAAGGAGATTTGCGAGGGTAAGCATGACGATGTTCCCGAGAGCGCGTTCCTTTATGCGGGTACTATCGACGAAGTTGTTGAGCGCGGAAAGGCGGCGGAATAATGGCTGCCGTTTTCAGGCTGGCGGTTTCGACCTCCGACGGCAGGAAATTTGACGGCGAGGCGCAAAAGATCGTTTTGCGCGGAGTTGAGGGCGAATTTGCGGTGCTTGCCGACCATGCGCCGTTTATGACGCTGGTTGCGCCGTGCAGATGTGTTATAACCGATGCGGAGGGGAAAGAGACAGCCGCGAATATTTCGAGCGGCGCGTTTCAGGTATCGGGAAATGTGGCAACGCTTTTGGTCGGAAAATATGAGATAACCGAATAAGAAAAAGCCCGCAAAAAACGCGGGCTTTTTTAGCTTTGTTTTGTGTTTGTGAGTATATCCGCAATTCTTTCGCAGGCATGACCGTCACCATACGGATTCGACGCTTCCGACATCTTCCTATATTCCTCCGAATCACGCAAAAGCCTTGTAAACTCGGTATAGATCGTCTCCTCATTCGTCCCCGCAAGTTTCAGCGTTCCCGCCGCAATACCTTCGGGACGTTCGGTAGTATCGCGCATGACAAGCACGGGTTTACCCATACCCGGCGCTTCTTCCTGAATGCCGCCCGAATCGGTAAGTATGATATAACTGCGGTTCATCAGATTGTGAAAATCCACAACATCAAGCGGCTCGATGAGCTTCATTCTGTCGCACCCGCCGAAAATCCTGTCAGCCGTCTCCCGCACAACGGGGTTCAGATGAACCGGATAAACCGCCCGCACATCGGGGTTTTCTTCGATCACGCGCAGCACCGCACGGAACATATTTTCCATAGGCTTTCCGAGATTCTCGCGGCGGTGGGCGGTCAGAAGTATCAGCCGCGAATCGCCCGCCCATTCCGTGACAGGCGAGGAATAGTCCTGCCGCAGCGTGTACTTCATCGCGTCAATGACCGTGTTGCCCGTGACGTAGACCTTCCGCCGCGATGAACCGTCGGCTTTCAGCAGATTTTCGCGGCTAACCTCAGTCGGGGCAAAGCAATAGGTGCTTATAATGTCGATCGCCTGGCGGTTAAATTCCTCGGGGTAGGGCGAATAAATATCGTAGGTGCGAAGCCCCGCCTCAACGTGACCAACGGGAATTTGCTTGTAAAATCCCGCCAGCGCCGAAGCAAAAGCCGTTGTCGTGTCGCCGTGAACGAGCAGCACATCGGGCTTTTCACGGTCAAGCACTTCCTCGATACGCCTTAAAATCACGGTAGTTATGTCAAATAGCGTCTGCCGCGCCTTCATTATGTCAAGGTCGTAGTCGGGAACAACGCCGAAGATGTCAAGAACGGTGTCGAGCATCTGGCGGTGCTGCGCGGTAACGCATACGACGGTTTCGGTGTCCGCACGCTTTTTCAGCTCCAGAACAAGCGGACACATTTTTATGGCTTCGGGTCTGGTGCCGAATACCAGCATTATTTTCATATATTCACCGTGTTATTTTATTGTGAGCCGCAGCGAGAGCGCCGTCAGCAGGCTGTCCTTAATGGTCTTGATAACGCGCATTTTGCTGCTGCCCTGCTTCTGATCGTAGCGCAGCGTGAAAGGCACCTCGCCGAACTTAGCGCCCACGCGGTACAGCTTGTAAAGCACTTCCATCATGCAGGCGAAGGTTTTTTTCTCGACAAAACGCCGTCCGTATTTTTCGAACGCTTTGTCAATGATGTCATAGGTGTAAACGCGGTAGCCGCAGGTGTAGTCGCGGACGTTCGGCACGCGGAGCATCATCGAATAGTACACGCCCGCGCCGTCGCTTAAAAATCTGCGGTAGGAGGGAACTCCCACCACCTCCGAGCCGTTGCAGTAGCGCGAGGCGATCACACAGTCCGCGCCGCCTTTCAGCTTATTTATCATCGGGATTATGTAGGCGGGGTCGTGGGTGTTGTCGCCGTCCATAAGCACACAAAGGTCGCCTTTGCCGCACCTGCGCCGGAAGACCGTGAACGCGGTCGTAACGCCGCCGCCGAGATTGAGATTCCTCTTGTGCCGCAGAACGGTGATCTTATCGGGGTACTGTTTCTTCATCGACATCATTTTGTCGAAGGTGTCGTCGGTGCTGCGGTCGTCTATGGCAACTACTGTAAGCTCATAGCCCAGTTCCGCGAGCGCGTCGGTCTGCCCGAGCCATTCGGTGATAAGCTGCGTGATGTTCTCGCTTTCGTTATAGCAAGGCAGACAGGCGAAAATTTTATTCATTAATATCCCTCCCCAAAAGTGAATACAGTTTTTTTCTTAACTGGTACATTAAAGCAAACGAAACGGCAAGCGAAAGTCCCTTTGATACCGAGTAGCTTAGGTCGTTGGTCAGGTACTGGCTTAACAGCTTGTCGGAAAAATATACGACCGTGTTTTGCAGCAGCATACCGATAAGGAAAGTAGCAATATAGACGGCAGCCGTTTTTATGTCGGTCTTTTTTTCGAATACTTTATTTGTTACCAGTAAATAGTGTACCGCCGAGCCGATAATTATGCCGACGGTGTTTGCAGCGACGGTGGAAAACGAAAATATCTTTATCATCGCGAGACCCACGCCAAGCTCTATCATTGCGGTAAAGCATGAGGTGATAACGTATGATATGATCTTATGGTATTTTTTCAGCAGTTGTTCTAACTTTTCTTTCATAAAAACCTCGTTCGCCGATTGGATCGGCGGAAGTGTTCCGTATTGCGTTGCTTACAATTATACCACATATTCGGAAATATTTCAAGTCCTATGCCGTGAAAAATTGTTTATTTTTGAGATGATTTTATAGTAAACGCAGAGCAGGGGCAAACCCAAAAGTCTTAGGAAGGGTTATCCCCCTTGCACGAGCTTGCTCGTGCCACCCCTTCCTAAGACTTTTGATTTGTCCTCACTTTGCGTTTTGGCGACTTTGTGCATTTTGACGAAAACACTCATTTACAGAAAACTACTTGACAAACATGAAATTATGCGTTATAATAAAAAAGTACGGCGGCTGAGGCCGCCCGTATAAACATCTGCAAAACGGAAGGAATGATGAGAAATGTCAAAGTTTTACATTACAACGCCGATATATTACCCTTCGGGCGAACCGCATATCGGTCATTGCTATACCACTGTCGCGTGCGACTCTATCGCGAGGTATAAGCGAATGCAGGGCTGTGACGTAATGTTCCTTACCGGCACCGACGAGCATGGTCAGAAGATCGAGGAAAAGGCTAAGGCACAGGGCATTACCCCCAAGGAA